>DASUQG010000130.1:0-7945 GCA_036280695.1 Thermoleophilaceae bacterium | reverse complement strand
GGAGCCTCCGACCACGAGCTCGGCGGGCTCGGCTTCGCGCGCTGGGCGCAGGAGCTGGCCGAGCAGGAGCGCGAGCTCGGGGTCTTCTTCGACACGGTCGTGGTCTGCTCGGTCACCGGGAGCACCCAGGCCGGGATGATCGCCGGCTTCGCTGCCCAGGAGAGCGAGCGGCGCGTGATCGGGATCGACGGCTCGGCGCGGCCGGCCGAGACGCGCGAGCAGGTGGCCCGCATCGCGCGGCGCACCGCGGAGCTGATCGAGCTGGGGCGCGACCTGCGCGAGGACGAGATCGTGCTCGACGACCGCTACCACGCCGGCACCTACGGCATCCCCGACGAGCAGACGCTGGAGGCGATCCGGACCGCCGGCCGGCTCGAGGGGATGATCACGGACCCGGTCTACGAGGGAAAGTCGATGGCGGGCATGATCGACCTGGTGAGCCGGGGCGAGATCGAGAAGAGCTCGAACGTGCTCTACGCACACCTCGGCGGCCAGCCCGCCCTCAGCGCCTACGCGGGCCTCTTCCGCTGATGTCGGAGGAGGTGGTGCAGCGCGCCGTGGGCGCCTTCATGCAGCGCGACCTCGACGGGATACTCGCCGTGGCGGACCCCCGGATCGAGCTGCGCTCGCTGCTCACCGAGGCGGAGCGGCCGCTCTACCGCGGACACGACGGAGTGAGGGACTGGTTCGAGGCGGTGTTCGGCGTATTCCCCGACTGGCGGCCGCAGCCGCGGGCCGCGTCGTACGACGAGGACGGTGCCGTCGTGATCGGCCTCGACGTGACGGCCACGGGCGCGGGAAGCGGCGTCCCGATCGACCAGACCTATTGGCTGGGCGCCCGGGTAGAAGCTGCCAAGATCACCTTCTTCGGCTTCTTCAGAACCGAGTCGGACGCACTCGAGGCGGTTTCATGATCCCCCCGGACACAACCATCGGAAAGGTTCGCCTGCGGGTGGCGGACCAGGACGACCTCACGACCTTCTACGAGCGGGTGATCGGCCTCAGAGCGGTCGATCGGGAGGGTGACTTGGTGCGCCTGGGCGCCGAGGGCGGCGAGCCGGTGATCGAGCTGGTCGGGGCGCCGGACGCACCGGCCGCGCCGAGCTTCAGCACGGGCCTCTTCCACCTCGCGATCCTGGTGCCCGACCGCGCCGAGCTGGCGCGTGCGCTTCAGCGCGTGGCGGGCACGGGCTGGCGCCTCACCGGCGCCTCCGACCACCTGGTCAGCGAGGCACTCTACCTCCAGGACCCCGAGGGCAACGGGATCGAGATCTACCGCGACCGGCCACGGGAGGAGTGGCGCCGCGACGGCGGCGAGCTCGCGATGGCCACGCTCCCGCTCGACCTCGAGAGCGTGCTCGGCGAGCTCGACCCCGCCGAGCGCGAGGCCAATGGCATGCCGTCGGGCACGACGATGGGCCACGTGCATCTCCAGGTCGCGGACATCCCGGCCGCGGAGGGCTTCTACAACCGCGCGCTCGGGCTCGACGTGATGGTCCGCTCGTACCCCGGGGCGCTGTTCTTGGCGGCCGGCGGCTACCACCACCACGTCGGGCTGAACACCTGGCAGAGCCAGGGCGCGCCGCCCCCGCCGGAAGGCGCCCTCGGGCTGGATCGGTACGAGCTCGTACTGCCGAACGCGGCGGAGCGCGACAGCGCGGCCGACCGGCTAGCCCAGGCGGGGGCCGACCCCGAGCGGCTCGACGAAGGAGTCGTCGCCGCCGACCCGTCGGGCATCCACGTGCTGCTGACCGCGCGCGACGGCTAGCGCGCCGCCAGCAGGAAGCGCACCAGCGAGTCCACCTCGCCGGCGCTCATGCGGCTCCCGAAGTCCGTGGGCATCATGTTGAAGCCAACCGCATCGGATGACGGATCCGTGATCTGCGCGATCAGGGACGCGCGCGTGTGCCCCCCGAGGCGCTCGTCCAGATTCGGGCCGATGCTGCCCGCGGAGCCCGCCGCTGCGAGGGTGTGGCAGCTACCGCAGCCCATGCGCACGAAGACGGCGCGCCCGGGCTCGTGCCCCGTCGGCGCGCCCGTCGTCGGCGCGGCCGAGCCATCACGGATCCCGACGCCCAGCGCCACGGCCGCGAACGCGAGCGCGGCCGCCCCGAGGCCCGAGGCGAGCGCCTCCCTCATCCCTCCGCCGGCTTCGGCTCGCCTCGCCGCCGGAGCACGGTCGTGAAGGCCGCTGCGATCACTCCGGCGCCCAGGGCGATCCCGAGCGCCCCGGCCAGGGTGACGCCATCGCCCGACTCGGGCGGCCCCGCGTTTCGCCGCGGCGCCGCCGCGACCGGCGCGATCCCTGCGCCCCCGGCTCCGATGCGCACGCTGCCGAGCTGGTGCACCTGAGAGAAGTCGTCGTCCACCGAGTAGGCCCACTCACCAGCCGACGGGAACACGACCCGCGCCCGATAGACGCCGGGGCGCTCGGTGGGACTCGCCGCGAAGGCGCGCCGCGTCCCGCCGCTCGCCGCCTCGATCAGGACCCTCGGCTCGACGCCCTCCAGCGGCGTGCGCCCGTGCTGGAGCACGGTGAGGTCGACGACCCATTCTTCGCCGGGGCGCGTGCCGTCCGGGAGCGAACTGAGTCCGACGGTGGCCCACCCGCCCGCGAGGCTGGTGGCCGGCGCTATCAGTGCAGCCGCGAGCGCCGCCGCGGCGACCAGCGTGAATCGGCTCATGCCCTCTGTACGCCCGTCGGCGAGGCGAGGTTCCAGCAATGGACCCGTTCGCCGCGCAGCCCCGTAGTCCGGAATGACGTGCAGCTCGCCACCCACATCGCACTCGGGCTCGCGATGGCGGCGTCGGGTCTCCAGGTGCAGTGGCACCACTCGACCGCGCTCGGAACGCACACGGCGGGGCGGCTCGAGCACGGCGTGCGCCTTCCGGCCGAGGGCCGGACCTTCTTCACATGGGACCCGGTGCTGCGGCGCTCACCCAACCGCGACTGGCGGCGGTGGGGCACCGACCGTCTCGTGCGCGTGGTGCTCGACGTGGCGCGCGACCACCACGCGGCCCACCCCCGCGCGCCCCGGATGGCGATCGGCGACCTGAGCCGGCCGCACGGCGGCGACTTCGGCCCGCGGTTCGGCTACATCGGGCACGCGAGCCACCAGAACGGGCTGGACGTGGATGTCTACTACCCGCGCGCGGACGCGCGCGAGCTGGCACCCCGGGACGCCGGCGACATCGACCGGCGCCTCTCGCAGGCGCTCGTGGACCGCTTTCTCGCCGCGGGCGCGCAGGTGATCTTCGTCGGCCCGAACACCGGCCTCGGCGGACCGCCCGGGCGCGTCCAGGCGCTCGTGCACCACGACAACCACCTGCACGTGCGGCTAGGACAGGAGTGAGTAGAGCCCGAAGCGCAGCGCGGGCAGGGTAGCCGCCGGACGCAAGGGCTCAGCCGCGCGCGAGCCGCGGCCTCGGCGGCTGCGCGAACAGGCGCCAGAGGCCCGCCTCCGGGATCCGCTCGACGACCAGCCCGGCCGCCAGGCAATCCGCCTCCAGCATCGATACGAGCCGCGGCTCCGGCGGGAAGCGGCTGATCGCCACGACCGTGCGGACGCGGACGGCCACGGGGCGCTCCTCGATCCAGAGCACCACCAGCGGAGGCACGAGCACGGGCGTGCCCGACCGCGGGTCGCTCGTCTGGGCCGCTTCGCGCAGCTCCACCTCGAGCGGACCCCGGCTCAAGGGCCTTGCCTGCAGGAATGCCTGCACCGCCCGCCGTTCGCCGATCACGCTCTCTCCAGTCCCTTTCCTTGGCCGCCCCGCGCCCTCCAGAGCGCGCGAACCCGCCAGTCGAAGGTAGGTGCGATCGCTGACCTGCGCCACTCCACAATCCGTCCATGGACGTGTGCCTCGGCACGTAGGGTGTCGTCCATGAACCCGCACGGGATCAGGGCTTTCGCGCCTGGACGCGTGAACCTGATCGGCGAGCACACCGATTACAACGATGGCCTCTGCCTGCCCTTCGCGATCGATCGCGGGGTCACGGTGACGGCCGAATTGCACGATGGCGACGAGGTGCTGGCGCCGGACCTCGCGGGCGACGAGCGCTTCCTGCGAGGGGCCGTCTCGGAGCTCGGCAACATCGGCGTGGAGGTGCCCGGCTGCACCCTCGGAATCACGAGCGACCTGCCGCGGGGCGCGGGGCTCGCCTCCTCCGCGGCCCTGTGCGTGGCGCTGTCGCTGGCGCTCTGCGCCGTCGCCGAGGCCGAGCCGCCGCGACCCGTGAGGCTCGCGCGGCTGTGCTCGAGGATCGAGAGCGAATGGGCCGGCCAGGAGACTGGCCTGCTCGACCAGCTCGCCTCCCTGCTCGGCGAGGAGGGGCGCGCGGTGCGGCTCGACATGCGCACGCTCGAGGCACGCGCCGTCGAGCTGGACCTCCGCGACCACACCCTCGCCACGCTCGACTCCGGCGCGCCCCGGAGCCTCGCCGAGTCGGGTTATAACGAGCGCCGCGACGAGTGCCGGCGCGCCGTGGAGCTGCTGGGCCTCGAGTCGCTGCGGGACGCCGACGACGACTCGGGCCTGCCGGCGCCGCTCGACCGCCGCGTGCGCCACGTGATCGGCGAGAACGAGCGCGTGGATGCCGCCGTGGCGGCGCTCGCCGCCGGCGACCTTCCCGTGCTCGGCGAGCTGCTGAACGCCTCTCACGCCAGCCTGCGCGACGACTACGAGGTGTCGGTCCCCGAGGTGGAGCGCGCGGTCGAGGCGTGCAGGGACGCCGGCGCGCTCGGTGCGCGCATCATGGGCGGCGGCTTCGGCGGCTCCGTGCTCGCTCTGTTCCCGCCCGGCGCCTCGCCGCCGGAGCGGGCGATGGCTGTGCGGCCGGGTCCTGGCGCTCGATTTCTCTAGCTGCTAAAACCACGACCCGTGGATCGAGGGCTCGCCTACAAGAACCTGCGCACCGGGCTGATCGCCGGCGCGATCGCCGTGATCGTCTTCGCGCTCTCGTGGGTAGTGGGCCTGATCTACTGATGGCTGAGGAGGTCCACGTCTCCGACCCGTCGGCCGACGAGCCCGGCGAGCTCGTCCACCTCCCCGGCCCGTCCTACCTCCCCGTGGCCACGGCGTTCGGCCTGACGATCGTGGTCATCGGCGTGGTCCTCTCCTGGATCATCGTGGCCATCGGCGCGGTGATCGCGCTCGTGGCGATCGTCCGCTGGATCGGCGAGACCCGCGAGGAGATCTCGGAGCTACCGCTGGAGCACTAGGCGCCGCGGCCCGGCCTCGGCCGAGGTGGCGCTCCGCTCGCGCCGGCGTTGGGGCCCGCCGTGCCCACCACAGCGGTGAAGGGGTTGGGGGATCGGAAAGGTCGATCTCGAGCTCGTCGGGAGTGGGGTCGGCCAGTTTTCGCAGGATCGCGGCGACGAAGGGTTCATCCCCTACACCACCGCTGCGCGCCGTCGGCGCTCGCCCTACGCCTCGCTGCCCGCTCCGTCGCGCGGTAGTGAGGAGGTGGCTCCGTCCTCGACCCAGCAGCGCACTATGTCGCGCATCGAGAGGACGCCGACCATCTCGCCGCCGTCCACCACGACCAGGTGGCGAAAGCCGCCGGCGACCATCTCCTCGGCCGCTCGCTCGAGTGACCAGTCGGGCGCGGCGAAGGTGATCCTCGGGGACAGGTGGTCGCGCACCAGCTCCGTATTCGGGTCCTGGCCGCTGCCGACCGACTGGAGCACGTCGCGCTCAGTGATGATCCCGGGGCCGGGCTGCTCGGGGTCGATCACGACCGCCGCGCCGACCTTCCGCTCGGCCATCGATCGCGCGGCGTCGTGGAGCGTGACACCGGGGCTCACGGTCACCACCATGCTGCTCATCCCGGTCCGGACCTGCATCCAGCTTCCTCCTGCACTAGTGACAATCGGCTCAAGTCAGCGTACCCGATGATCCGAAAAGGGGCCGCCGCCGTATTTCGTCTTAGTGCGGGCCTCCACCGTGCAGCGGCGACGTGACCTCTACCGGGATGCGCTGGTGGTGATCGCGCGCCGCTACGGCGATGACGACCTCTCCCTTGCCAGCGTGGCGCGCGAGATCGCGACGTCGCGCCGGCAGCTCCAGCGCGCCTTCGCGGAGGCCGGCGGCACGAGCTTCAGCCGGGAGCTCCAGCGGGTGCGGATGGCACGCGCGGCACAGCTCCTGTTGGACGGCTCGCTCCCCGTCCAGGACGTGGCCGCGGCGGTGGGCTACCGCCAGGCCGCCCAGTTCGCCAAGGTCTTCCGGCGCCACCAGGGCGTCCCTCCGTCGAGCTTTCGGCGGGGGGCGGGCCAGCTAGCGGCCTGAGGGCTGCGCGCAGGCATGCCCTTGTCTTGACTAGCCAATAAACTCGCGCGCCGTGACGGAGAGGGACCGCGTCCAGTCGAGCGAGGCCAAGGGCCCGCCAGAGACCGATCCGAGGATCGAGGGGGAGAAGCACCCGGTTGCCCGCATGATCGGGATCGGGCTGCTCGCGTCGCTGGTGGGCATCGCGATCACGCTCTGGATCGACTGGTTCCCCGAGAACGCCGCCGGCTCGGCGGGCAAGATCGACACGCTCTACGACGTCCTCCTGATCTGCTCCGTGCCGGTCTTCGTGCTGGTCATGACGATCGCGATCTACTCGGTCGTCCGCTTCCGGGCCAAGCCGGGCGACATGGGCGACGGCCCGCCGATCCACGGCAACACGAGGCTCGAGATCATCTGGGTCACGATCCCGTTCATCATGGTCACGGCGCTCGCGATCTACGGCTGGATCACGCTCGACGACCTCGAGGCCAAGCAGAAGAACGAGATGGTCGTGAAGGTCACAGGCCAGCAGTTCACGTGGACCTTCGAGTACCCGTCGGAGAAGGTCGCGAGCCCCGAGCTGGTCCTGCCGGTGGACCGCCCGATCGAGTTCAAGGTCCAGACGAAGGACGTGATCCACTCGTTCTGGGTGCCGCAGTTCCGGCTCAAGTCCGACGCCGTCCCGGGGCTCACCACGACCATCCGCGTGACCCCGGACAAGCCCGGCCGCTACGAGGTCGTCTGCGCCGAGCTGTGCGGCATCGGGCACTCCACCATGCGCCAGTTCGTGCGCGTGCTGCCCAAGTCCGAGTTCGACAGCTGGGTGAGCAAGGAGCGCGAGGCCGCGGGTGGCGGAGGCGGCGGTGGCGCCGGCGAGCAGGCCGCCGCGCCTGACGGCGAGGCGCTGTTCACGTCCAACGGCTGCGCCAACTGCCACACGCTGAAGGCCGCGGGCGCGACCGCAAAGGTCGGCCCCGACCTGGGCAAGCTCGGGGATGTGGACGCGAAGTTCATCCGCACCTCGATCGCGGACCCGAATGCGGATGTGACAAAGGGCTACCAGCCGGACATCATGCCTCAGGACTTCGGCACGAAGCTTTCCAAGGAGGAGCTCGACGCACTTGTGAAGTACCTTCTGGAGGCCCAGGAATGACGCTCACGCACAGGCTCCTCGCACCCGGCTGGTACCGCGCCGCCCTAGGCATCGCCCTTGGCTTCGCCCTCGGCACGGGCATCGTCGTGGTGGTGCGCACGCTGTACGGCTGGGACCCGATCCTGGACTGGGACGCGATCATCACCGTGGGCGCGCTGATCGCCGCGCCGCTCGGCTTCCTGGTCGGGATCGGCTGCTTCGACTACTGGTTCCGCTGGGCGTCCGGAGCCCCCACGATCCCCGAGGACCACTCCGGCCACGGTGCGTACAGCTGGCGCGACTACTTCCGCGTGAACACCGATCACAAGGTGATCGGCATCCAGTACATCTGCACGACGTTCTTCTTCTTCGCGGCGGGCGGGCTGATGGCGATGCTGATGCGCGCGGAGCTGGCACAGCCCGGCACGCAGTTCGTGGACCCGAACACCTTCAACGGGCTGTTCTCGGTCCACGCCTCGCTGATGATCTTCCTGTTCATCATCCCGGTGTTCGCCGGGATCGCGAACTACGTCATCCCGC
>DASUQG010000129.1:0-2225 GCA_036280695.1 Thermoleophilaceae bacterium | reverse complement strand
CGCGAATGCGTTTGAGCTGCCATCGGTGGCCGTGGACTCGGGTCGGATCGCCGGCGACGAGCGGAGGCGGGCGCTTCCCTTGATCGCCGATGGGACCCGCGTCGGGACGGTGATGGTCTCTGCCGACATTGACGAGGCCTCGCTTGAGGCACTCGAGCACCGAGTCGTCCCGGCGCTTGAGACGCTGCTGGGCGCTGCGCGTCGCCGCGACCAGCTCGAAGCCCAGCTCATCGAGACGGAGACGCTCCGCCGTGCGAACGTCGTCAAGACAACATTGCTTCGCTCGGTCTCGCATGATCTCCGCTCGCCGCTCACGGCTATCGCGACAGCCGGGGGCGGCCTCCAGTCGCGGACCCTCTCGGACGAGCAGCGGCGCGAGCTCGCCTCCGTGGTGATCGCGGAAAGCGCACGCTTGGAGAGATTGGTGCGGAACCTGCTCGATCTCTCTCGCCTTCAGGCGGGTGGCGCAGACCCGCGGGCCGATTGGTGCTCCATTGAGGAGCTGGTGCAGGCGGCGGTCGATTCGATCCCTGCCCGGCTGGGCACTTTCGACATCGAGCTCGATCCCGATCTCCCTCTGTTGCGCGCAGATGCTGCACAGCTGGAGCGGGCACTGGCGAACGTCCTCGAGAACGCCGCACGCTTCGCCGGCACGGAGCCGGTCTCGGTTCGCGGTCGGATCGTCGGCCAGGACCTGCTCCTCCGAATCAGGGACCGCGGCCCGGGCGTCCGCGGAGAAGACCTGGAGCGGATCTTTGAGCCCTTCTATCGCACTGGCAAGAATCACGACGGCTCCGGGCTTGGCCTGGCGATCGCGCGCGGCTTCGTGGAGGTGAACGGCGGCAGCATCCGAGCCGAGTCCGTGGCCGGGCAGGGAACGTGCTTCGTGTTGCGGTTCGAGGCGCCAGCGAACTCCCTCGCCGAGGAGCCGGCAGCACGGTGAGCGGCGAGCGGACCGTGCTCGTCTGCGACGACGAGCGGCAGATCCTTCGGGCCCTGCGAGTAATCCTCCGGGACGCCGGCTTCGAGGTAACCACGGCCGCTACCGCCAAGGAGGCCCTCGACAGCGCTGCCCTAGGGCGCCTGGATGCGGCGATCCTCGACTTGGTGCTGCCCGACGGCGATGGCGTCGAGGTCTGCAGGGCGGTCCGGGAGTGGAGCGACATGCCGATCATCGTCCTGTCGGCGGTCGGCGAGGAACATCAAAAGGTGCGTGCCCTCGACGCGGGCGCCGACGACTACGTCACGAAGCCCTTCGGGCCCAACGAGCTCGTGGCGCGGCTCAGGGCGGCGCTGCGCCGGGCGGCCGCCGATGCAGCTGATGAGCCGGTCCTACGCGCGGACGGCCTCGAGCTGGATCAAGCAGCACACCGCGTTACGGTCGACGGCGCGGACGTGCATCTCACGCCCACCGAGTTCGAGCTCCTGCGCAGCCTAATGCGAAACCGCGGCCGGCTGATGACGCACCGTGCGCTGCTGACCGACGTCTGGGGCGCGGCCTACGAGCACGACACGCAGGTCCTGCGGGTCCACCTCGCCAACCTACGCCGCAAGATCGAGGCGAGTCCGCACTCACCTCGGCGGATAATTACCGACCCCGGGATCGGCTACCGCTTCACCGATGAGCAGGACCGCGAGTCCGAAGCACGCAGCTCTCAATGAGCTCATCCTCATCTCATCTGGCCCCGGGAATAATTGGGGCATGAGCACCAAGCTGAAGCGGGGCATCCTCGCTGCGGCCGCTGTGGCTGTTCTCGGGGCGGGCGGCGCGGCGATCGCCGGCGCCGCCGGTGGCGGCGGTGACGACGGCCGCGGCTCGGGCGACGACGGCAGTGGCAAGCCGATCACCGGCGTCGCGCTCGACAGGGCGAGTCGCGTGGCGCTCGACTACACCGGCGGTGGCCGGGTGAGCGACACCGAGTTCCAGGACGAGGAGGGCTACTACGAGGTGGAGGTCACGCGCGACGACGGCAGCAGCGTCGACGTGCACCTCGACAGCCACTTCAACGTCCTCAACAAGAGCAGCGACGGCGAAGGCGCGGACGAGGACTGAGCGCTACAACCCGAGGTCGCGTACGCCGCGCTCGTGCCAGCCGAGGTGGTGGGCCAGCTCGTGGCGGAGCGTCCGGTCCACCTGCGCCCGCAGCAGCTCGGGGTCGTGGCCGAAGTCGCGCTCGAGGGTGTCCTGGTAGAGCACGATGCGGTCGGGGTAGTTGTCGCGCGCG
>DASUQG010000128.1:0-5054 GCA_036280695.1 Thermoleophilaceae bacterium | reverse complement strand
GCTGAGGCGGACCTCCGGCGCCGCGCCGGTGGCCACGACCTCGACGTCTCGGAAGCTCCAGCCGGTGAGGCCGAGCGCCTTGGCCACGGCCTCCTTCGCGCAGAAGCGCGCCGCCAGGTGCATCGCAGGCCGCGCGCGCGCCGCCGCGTACTCGCGCTCTGCGTCGGTGAAGACCCGCTCGGCCAGGCGCGGCCGCCGCTCCAGCGCGCGCTCGAAGCGACCGACGTCGAGTAGGTCGATGCCCACGCCGCTCATCGCGGCCGGAACCTACTCGACGGTAACCGTCTTGGCGAGGTTGCGCGGCTGGTCCACGTTGAGACCGCGGGCGCGGGCGATGTAGTACGCCAGGAGCTGGAGCGGGATCACGGCCAGCAGCGGCTGGAGCAGCCAGTCGGTGCGCGGCACCTCCACGATCTCCTCAGCGTGCTCGGCCACCTGGCCGTTGCCCTCCGTGGCCACGGCGATCACGTGTGCCCCGCGGGCCCGCACCTCGGCGATGTTGGAGAGCACCTTGTCGAGCACCGGCGAGTCGGTGGCCACGCACACCACCGGCGTGCGCTCGTCGAGCAGCGCGATCGGCCCGTGCTTCATCTCGCCCGCCGCGTAGGCGTCGGTCGGAATGTAGGAGACCTCCTTGAGCTTCAGCGCGCCCTCGAGGCAGATCGGCAGCCCCACATGGCGGCCGAGGTAGAGGAAGAAGCCCGCGTCCTTCCAGTGCTCTGCGATGGCCTTGATCCGATCGTCCACGCC
Organism: Thermoleophilaceae bacterium; assembly: GCA_036280695.1. Classification (GTDB taxonomy): domain Bacteria; phylum Actinomycetota; class Thermoleophilia; order Solirubrobacterales; family Thermoleophilaceae; genus JACVRW01. The sequence goes on along the minus strand of DASUQG010000128.1, from coordinate 4,304 downwards.
TTCCACGAGCGTCGCGATCGCGTGCGGCATCGCGCGCAGCTCGGCGCTGAGGCGGTCGATCACCTCCTGCTCGAGCTGCCCGCGCAGCTGCGCCAGCTTGAGCGCGAACAGGTACATCGCGGCCACCTGCGCCACGAAGGTCTTGGTGGCCGCCACGCCGATCTCGAGGCCCGCGCGCGTGAAAAGGACGCCGTCCGAGTCGCGCGTAGCCTGGCTCCCCTGGATGTTCGTGATCGCGAGCACCTTCGCGCCACGCTCGCGCGCCAGCCGCATCGCCGCCAGCGTGTCGGCGGTCTCGCCGGACTGCGAGATGCCGATCACGAGGTCACGCTCGTCGAGCACCGGGTTGCGGTAGCGGAACTCCGAGGCGATGTCCATCTCCACCGGCAGCCGCGCCCACCACTCGAGCGCGTAGCGGCCCACGAGGCCGGCGTGGTAGGAGGTGCCGCACGCCACGATCACGATCCGGCGCGCGTCCTTCAGGAAGTCGTCCGAGATCCCGATCTCCGGCAGCTCCACCCCGGCCTCGCCGAGGCGCCCGGCCACGGTCTCCGCCACGGCGTCGGCCTGCTCGTGGATCTCCTTGAGCATGAAGGTCTCGTAGCCGCCCTTCTCGGCCTCCTCGTCGTTCCACTCCACGCGGTCGACCTCGCGCTCGATCTCGGTCCCGTCCGGGGAGATGAAGCGCGAGCCCTGCGGCGTGACTGACACGATCTCACCGTCGTGCACGAGCTGGACGCTGCGCGTCTCCGACATGAACGCCGGGATCGCGGAGGCTATGAAGCTCTCGCCCTCGCCCAGGCCCACCACCAGCGGGCACTCCTTGCGAGCGCCCACGAGCACGTCGGGCTGCTCGGCCGACATCGCGACGAACGCGTAGTGGCCGCGCAGGTCGTTGTAGGCGAGGCGGACCGCCTCGACCAGATCGCCAGAGAAGTGCGACGCGATCAGGTGCGCCACCACCTCGGCATCGGTCTCGGACGTGAACTCCGCGCCCTCGTCGATCAGGCGCGCGCGCAACTCGGTCCAGTTCTCGACGATCCCGTTCAGGACGATGTGGAAGCGCTCGGAGGTGTCCCAGTGCGGGTGCGCGTTTGCCTGCGTGACGCGGCCGTGGGTGGCCCAGCGGGTGTGGCCGATGCCGGTGGAGCCCCTCAGGTGCCCGTTCGACTTCGCCACGGCGTCGCGCAGGTGCTGGAGGTTGCCGACGGCGTGCACGCTGTCGATCGCCCCGTTGGTGACGAGCGACAGCCCTGCGGAGTCGTAGCCGCGGTACTCCAGGCGCTGAAGGCCCTGGAGCAGGAGGTCGCGGCATTCGCGCGACCCGACGTATCCGATGATCCCGCACATGACTGGCTCAGCCTAGCTCTGTCTCCACCAGATTCGCCAAGCGGTCCACTATCTCCTGGCACTCGTCCTCCTGCGGGGCCTCGACCATCACGCGCACGAGCGGCTCGGTGCCGGACGGGCGCACCAGCACCCGGCCGCGCCCCTCGAGCGCCTGAGACTCGCGCTCGACCGCGGCCCAGACGCTGTCGGCGCCCTCGAGCGCCGCGCGGTCGCGCACGCGCACGTTCACGAGCCGCTGCGGCAGCTTCTCCATCGCGTGGCGGTCGGCGAGGTCGGCGCCCTGGAGCGCCTCGAGCGCCAGCAGCGCGGCGGCCGTGCCATCGCCGGAGGGAGCGAAGCCCGTGTCGATGATGTGGCCCGACTGCTCGCCGCCCAGCGCCCAACCGCGGCGGATGAGCTCTGCGAGCACGTGCCGGTCGCCCACGCTCGTGGTGGCCACCTCGATGCCCGCGGCCTCCATCGCGCGGTGGAACCCGTAGTTGGTCATCACGGTCACCGCCACGCCGTCCCCGGCCAGTCGCCCGCTGCCGCGCAGGTGGACGGCGGCGAGCGCCATCAGCTCGTCGCCGTCCACGACGATGCCGTTGCGGTCGAGGGCGAGCACGCGGTCGCCGTCGCCGTCGAACGCGAACGCCACGTCGTGGCCGTCCATGTGTGCCGCGAGCGCCTCGATGTGGGTGGACCCCACGCCGTGGTTGATGTTGCGGCCGTCGGGCTCCACGGCGATCGCGTCCACGTCGGCGCCGAGGCGCCGGAAGATCTCCGGCGCGACTCGGTAGGTCGCGCCGTTCGCGCAGTCGAGCAGCACGCGCATGCCGCTCAGGTCGAGCCCCGAGAAGCGCAGCTGCAGCTCGCGCAGGTAGTCGCCGCCCGCGCCGTGCAGCTCGCGCAGGCGCCCGATGCGGGTGCTCGGCTCGTCGAGCCGCTGCTCGATCTCCGCCTCCTGGTCGTCGCCGATCTTCATGCCCTCAGGGCCGAAGAACTTGATCCCGTTGTCCTGGTAGGGGTTGTGCGACGCCGACACCACCGCCGCCAGCTCGAACCCGTAGCGCCGGACGAGCACGGACGCGCCCGGCGTGGGCAGCACACCGCCCAGGAGGGCGTGGCCGCCACCGGCGGCGATGCCGGCGGCGAGCGCCGCCTCCAGCATCTCGCCCGACTCGCGCGTGTCGCGCACGATCAGGACCTGCGGGTGGTCGACGGGCGCGGTGAGCGCGGCCGCGCGGCCGAGCCTGAGCGCCAGATCGGCACCCAGGAACTCTCCCGCGACCCCGCGGACCCCGTCCGTCCCGAACAGCCGCATGAGGCGAACTAGCGCTTCGAGAACTGCGGCCGCTTGCGGGCCTTCTTGAGCCCGGCCTTCTTGCGCTCCTTCTCGCGCGGGTCGCGCGTGAGGTAGCCGCGGCGCTTCAGCTCGGTGCGCAGCGCCGGGTCGGCCTCCACGAGGGCGCGGGCGATCCCGTGGCGCAGGGCGTTCGCCTGGGCGGACACGCCGCCGCCGTGGATGCGGGCCACCACGTCCATGCGGGTCGCATAGCCGGCGGCCTCGAGCGGCTGGCTGGCCATGCGCTGGAGCCGGACGCGCGGGAAGTACTCGTCAAGGTGGCGGCCGTTCACCGTGTAGGTGCCCTCGCCCGGCTTCAGGATCACGCGCGCGATCGCGCTCTTGCGCTTGCCAGTGGCGTTGTAGCGGGCGTCCGCGGCCAGCTCGAGCGGCGTGTGGGCCACGGGCGCCGGCTCGGCGCCCTCCTCACCCGGCTCGCCCTCCTCGGCTCCAGCCTCTGCATCGACGTACTCGCCGTACTCGTCGTACTCGCCACCCTCGGGGCGCTGCTCCTCGAGAACGAGGTCGGGCTCGAGGTGCGCGCCGGGGATGACCTCCTCCTGGCCGCCGCCCTCCTTCTCCTTACGCGCGCGGGGCGCGGGCGCTTCCTCGGCCGCGGGCTCGGCCCCCTCCTCGGCCGCGGGCTCGGCGCCCTCCTCGGCCGCGGGCTCCTCGCCGCCCTCGGCGGTCGTCGCCTGGCCGAGCTCCTCGAGACCCTCGATCTCCGGCCCGGGCGCCTCCGCGTCGGCGGGCTGCTCGTCGGGGGCGTCAGCCGGCTGCTCTGGCTCGGGCGGGCTCTCCGACGGCGTGCCCTCACCCGGCTCGCCCGGAGCGCCCTCCGGAGCCTCGTCCTCGGGCGCCTCGCCCTCGGGCTGCTGCGGCTCTTCGGTCATCAGGCGTCTACCTCCATCGGCTCGGGCTTCTGCGCGGCGTGGGGGTGGTCAGGTCCGGCGTAGACCTTGAGCTTGCGCAACTGCGCGCGACCCAGGCGCGTGCGGGGAAGCATGCCCTTCACGGCCAGGCGCAGGACCTCCTCGGGCCGGCGCTCGAGCATGTCGTCGAGCGTCCGGCTGCGGAGTCCGCCGGGGTAGCCGGAATGCCGGTAATAGCGCTTCTCGGCGCGCTTGTTGCCGGTCACCGAGACCTTCTCGGCGTTCACGACGACCACGAAATCGCCCACGTCGATGTGCGGCGTGTACTCGGGCTTGCGCTTGCCGCGCAGGGCGTCTGCGATCTGGGTCGCGAGCCTGCCCAGCGTCTTGCCGGTAGCGTCGACCACGAGCCAATTGCGCTCGCGGGTAGCCGGTGTAGCCACGTAAGTCTTCATCACAAAGGAGCCGCCAGAGAGAGGCGGCCGGGCTCGTAGTGTAGCCATGTAGACGCCGTCCGGTCCGTGGGTATACTGCCCGCCGAATAAGTGCCTGCCGAATCTCCGGTCCCGCCGTGGACCGGGGAACGGGGGAACCGTTCGAGGGGCGTCGAAAGACAGTCCTTCGAGGGGGCGAATCGGCCGGATCACCCTGGTCGTAGCGCTGCTCTTCAGGCGCGAGCCCGTCAGCTAACCCCGTAGGCCCCAAACCGAAGAGAGGCCGTAGGAGTTTGCGAGACACCCGTCTTCCCGCGAAGCGTG
>DASUQG010000127.1:0-8447 GCA_036280695.1 Thermoleophilaceae bacterium | reverse complement strand
GTCCTCGCCTCCTGTGGCGGGGGCGACCCGCCCCCGGACACCGGGCCGCGACCCGGCTCGGGCGCGGCGCTGCTCGGCTCGCTGCTGGCGCTCGAGCACGCGGTGGCGGCCGCGTATGCCACCTGCGAGGAGGTCCTGACCGGCGACGCCCTTCGCAACACCCGCGCGATCGCGGCCCAGGAGCGCGAGCACGTGACTCGGCTCCAGGACCTGATCCGCGACCTCGGCGGCGACCCGCCCGCGGGCCGCAGCGCCGCTGAGTACGCCCGGACGTTCCCGCGGCTGCGCGAGCCCGGGGACGCGCTGGCCTTCGCCGAGGACCTGGAGCAGCGCCAGGTGCGCGCGTACCTCGAGGCGCTCACCGAGCTGCCGGACCTCGGGCTGCGCAGCGCCGCCGCGGAGATCGGCGCCGAGGAGGGCGCGCAGCTCGCGGCGGTGCGCGTGCTCCTGGGGCTGCCCGCGGCCCAGGGTCCGTTCGTGACGGGGGCGCTCTGATGGCGGAGCGATCCGACGTGGAGATCTTGGAGGACCTGCTCGCGCTCGAGAACCGGCTGATCTCCGCGTACGAGGCGGCGCTGCGGCGCGACGCGATCGACGTCGCGCTCGGCGAGACGCTGCGCGACCACGAGCAGGAGCACGCCCGGGCGCTCGAGCAGGCCCTTCGCCACGCGGGCCGGCGCTCGCCGCGGGCCAGCGTCCCGACGCCGGAGCTCACGGCGGCGCTCCGCAGCCGAGCGTCGTTCGCGCGCTACGCGCTCGAGCTGGAGGCGGAGGCGCTCGCCGCCTACACGGAGGCCGCGGCCGCGATCCGGAACTCGCGCCTGCGCCAGCCGCTCGGTTCGATCATGGCCGGCGAGGCCGCCCACCGGATCGCGCTCCGCGAGGCGGTTGGCGAGCGCACGCTCGTCGATTAGCCCAGCGCCGCCGCGTGCGCTACCCCAGCGCGGCCCCGGTGCTCTACCCCAGCGCGCCCCAGTGCCCTACCCTTGGTGACGTATGGGCTTCATCTCCGCACCCGGCCCGCTCGAGCTGATGGTGATCCTGGTGGTCGCGCTGATCGTGCTCGGCCCGGCGAAGCTGCCGGAGGCGGCCCGCTCGGTTGGCAAGGGAATGCGCGAGCTGAAGCAGTCGCTCACCGCCGACGACGACGAGCGCGACGCATACGACTACGACACGCCGAGCGAGACCAAGAGCTAACCGGCCGCCATGCGGCAGGGCCGCGCCGGCCGCCGGCCACCAGTGTGGCCAAAGCCGTTACACACGTCACGCCACGGTGAGCCGCGGGCGTGACCCCTGCCCAGGTGGCAGAAATGCGTAGCGGAATCCGCAACGATTTTCTGCCACCTGCGTGAGCGCGCCGCGCGGAGGCGCGGCCGCACAGCTCCTGACCGCTACCAGAACGAGCCGCGCTCGAGCACGCCCTCGTCCTCGAGCTGCTCGACTGACTTGTTGTAGACGCCGGAGCTGAGGTACTTCCAGCCGTCGTCGGGCGCGACGAACACCACGTTGCCCTCGTCGAGCTGGCTCGCCACGCGCACGCAGATCGAGGCGATCGCGCCGGTGGAGACACCGACGAAGATGCCCTCCTCGTCGAGGAGCTTCTTGGTCCACACGACCGCGTCGCGGTTCGAGACGAAGATCTTTCTGTCGAGGAGCGAGAGGTCGATGATCGGCGGGATGTAGCCGTCCTCGAGCGAGCGCAGGCCCTGCACGAGCTCGCCCTGGAGTGGCTCGGCCGCCACGATCAGCGTGTCCGGGTCCTCTTCCTTGAAGCGGCGGGCGTTGCCCATCAGCGTGCCACCCGTGCCGAGGCCGGCCACGAACGCGGCCACGGTGTCGAGCTCCTCGAGGATCTCGACGGCGGTGCCGGTGTAATGCGCGTCCGGGTTCGCCTGGTTGCCGTACTGGTACGGCATGTAGTAGCTGGAGTCGGCCGCAGCCATCTCGAGCGCCATCGCCACGGCCCCGTTGGAGCCCTGCTCGCCCGGCGAGTAGACGATCTCCGCGCCGTACATCCGCAGCAGCTGGGTGCGCTCGGCGGTCACGTTGTCCGGCATGACCACCTTGAGCGGGTAGCCCTTGCGGCGACAGATCATGCCGAGCGAGATGCCGGTGTTGCCAGAGGTCGGCTCGAGGATCGTCTGCCCGGGCGCGATCTGGCCCTCCTCCTCGGCGCGCTCGATCATCGAGCGGGCCACGCGGTCCTTCACCGAGCCGGTCGGGTTGTAGCTCTCGAGCTTGGCGTAGATGCGCACGCCCGGCTTCGGGCTGAGGCGCCGAAGCTCGACGAGCGGCGTGTTGCCGATCGCCTGGACGATGTCGCCGTACTTCCCGCCGCACGGCCTGTTGTCGAGGCGCGGATCCAGCACTTCAGAAAGTGTAGTACCCCGGTCACCCCGACTGAGGCACTGCGTTCACCCTGTAAGGACCGTGTCCTCGTGCGAGTACGGCGGGGCGCAGCAGCACAGCAGCTTGAGCTGCTCGGTGCCGGTGTTCCAGAGCTTGTGGCGCGTCCCGGGCGGGATCACCACGGTGTCGCCCGCGGCGACGTCGCTCTCCTCGTCGCCGAGGCGCATGCGGCCGCTTCCGTGCGTGAAGAAGTAGATCTCCTCGGAGACGCGGTGGTAGTGCTCCTCGGTCTCGCCGCCCGGCGGCACGGTGGCCTCGGCGAGACTCTGGTTCGCCGAGTTGCCGGTCGGGATGCCGGCGAGCTCGCGGATCTCCGACCCGTCCTTCGTGATGAATGGCTCCACCCGGTCGAGCCTCTCGATGCGCATGCCAGCGACGCTACCGGTCAGCCGACCCGCAGCCCCTCCAGAAGCGCGAGCAGGGCGGGCTCGGCCTGGCGGCGCGCCGCAGCCGGGTCGGGGGCGTTGGCGATCATGAGCGCGGCCTCGGTCATCGCGCCGATCAGGAGGTGGGCCAGCGGCGTGACCTCCTGCTCGCGGAAGACGCCGGCGTCCATCCCGTTGCGGAGGCCGAAGCTCACGAGGCCGAGGCCATAGCGCGCGTCGATCTCGCGCCACTCCTGCCAGCCCAGCACGGCAGGGGCGTCGATCAGCGCGATCTGCCGCAGGGCCGGGTCCGTGCAGGCGTCCAGGAACGCGCGCACGCCTGTCACCGCCAGCTCCCACGGGTCCTCGATGCCGGCGATCTGCTCGCCGATCTGTGCGACGAGCTCCTGCTCGAGCTCCTCGTGCACCGACCGGAAGAGATCCTTCTTGTCGGCGAAGTGGTGGTAGAGAGCGCCGCGAGTGACGTTGGCCCGCGCCACGATCTCCTCTGTGCCCACCGCCGCGTAGCCCCGCTCGGCGAACAGGGCGCGGGCCACGCGCATCAGCTCCGTTCGGGTCGGCGCGGCCCCTGACATACAGTCTGTATGGTACCGGCATACAACCTGTATGGAGGTGCGCAGATGACCGACCGAGCAAGCTGGCGTTCCGACGACCTCGGCCCCGCCGATGTGCTGGACCTGGGCGGCGGGCGCCGCATTCGCGCCCATTCGACCGGCGAGGGCCCCGCCATCGTGTTCGCGCACGGCGCGCTCGTGAACGCGAACCTGTGGCGCAAGGTGGTGCCGCGCCTCGAGGGCTTCAAGCGCGTGGTCCTCGACCTGCCGCTCGGCTCGCACCTCGAGCCGATGCCGAAGGGCGCCGACCTGCGTCCGCCCGCCCTGGCGAACCTGATCGCCGACGCTGTCGAGGCGCTCGAGCTCCGCGACGTGACGCTCGTGGGAAACGACACGGGCGGCGCGCTCACGCAGATCACCGCCGTGAGCCGCCCAGAGCGGATCGGCGCGATCGTCCTCACCTCGTGCGACGCGTTCGAGAACTTCCCGCCCCGGCTGTTCCGGATCGCCCTCGCGCCCGCGCGCGTGCCGGGAGCGATCCCGCTGGCGTTCGGCGCTCTGCGGCTGCGGCCACTGCGGCGGCTCCCGATCGCATTCGGCTGGCTCACGACCGGGCCGATCGACGCGGACGCGGAGGACTCCTACGTCCTCCCCGTGCTGACGCGCAGTGAGATCCGCCGCGACGTCCGCGGCCTGCTCGGCGGGCTCGACCCCGCGCACACGCTCGATGCGGCCACGAAGCTCACGGCCTGGGACAAACCCGCGCTGATCGCGTGGTCCGCGGAGGATCGCTTCTTCCCGCGCGAGCACGCTGAGCGGCTTGCGAAGCTGATCCCTGGCGCGCGGCTCGAGTGGATCGAGGGTGCGCGCACGTTCTCGCCGGAGGACCGCCCCGAGCGCCTGGCCGAGCTGATCCGGGACTTCGTGCCCGTGCCGGTGCGGGCCGGCTGAGGGCTGGCGCGCTCAGAGGATGCGGCGGTAGCGCACCTGGAGCAGGCCCGCCCAGGCGTCCTCGGTCTTCTCAGCGCCGTCACGCGTGAAGCCGGCGCTCTCGTAGAAGGCGTTGGCGCGCTCGTTGGCCGCGAACGACCAGACCGTGGCCTCGGCGCAGCCTCGCTCTCGCAGCGAGTCCAGCGCGGCGGCGAGCAGCTCGCGGCCCACGCCCTGACGCCAACGCCCGGCCGCCACGAAGAAGCTGCGCACCTCCCCAACGCCGGGGCCGGCGTCGTCGTCGCGGCTCTCGCCGCAGGCGCTCACCCCCACGGGCTCGCCCCCGTCCTCCACCACCAGCATCGAGACCGCGGGGTCGTCGAGCAGCTCGTACCAGCGCTCGGGATCGAGCTCGGGGAACGGGTGCCCGGGCGGAAGCAGGTCGGCGAATGCCGCCCGCGCCGACTCGTCCCACATGCGTGCCCAGGCAGCCGCGTCGCGCCGCTCGGCGCGCCGGACGATCAGCGGCCGCCGCCGGCCATCGCCGGCAGGATCACGATCGTGTCGCTGTCCGAGACGTTCGTGTCGAGGCCGTCGAGCACCCGGACGTCCTCGTCGTTCAGGTAGACGTTCACGTAGCGGTTCAGCTCGCCGTCCTCGGAGAAGAGCTGCGACTCGGTCGCGGGGTGCTGCGAGGCCAGCGAGCGCAGCACCTCGCCCACGTCCTGCCCGGAGGCCTCGACCTCCTTGGCGCCGCCGACTGAGCCCCGGAGCACCGGGGGAATCTTGATCGTGCTCATGGACCGCAGCAGCCTAGCCAGCGCCCGCGCAGAACGCCTCGTAGTCCGGGAACACGCCCATCTCCTCGTCGGAGATCGCATCCGGCTCGCGGGAGCAGATCGGGCAGTCCGGGTCGCGGCGCACCTTGAGCTCGGTGAAGGTCGTGCCGAGCGCGTCGTAGAGCAGCAGGCGGCCGGCCATCGTGTCGCCGGCGCCCGTGATCAGCTTGATCACCTCGACCGACTGAAGCAGCCCCATCACGCCCGGCAGCACGCCGAGCACGCCCGCGGCGCCGCACGACGGTGCCAGCTCGGCCGGCGGCGGCGTCGGGTAGAGGCAGCGGTAGCAGGGGCCCTCGTACGGGTGGAAGACCGACAGCTGGCCCTCGAAGCCGAGGATCGACGCCGACACCACCGGCGTCTGCGTGCGCACGCTCGCGTCGTTCAGGAGGTAGCGGGTGGGGAAGTTGTCGAGGCCGTCGACGATCACGTCGTAGCCGTCGATGATCTCCATGATGTTGTCGGCGCCGAGCCGGACGGGGTACTTCTCGACCTTCACGTCCGGGTTGATCTCGTGGATAGCGATCTCGGCCGAGTCGACCTTCGACACGCCGATGCGGTCGTTCGAGTGCGCCACCTGGCGCTGGAGGTTCGAGAGGTCCACCACGTCGTTGTCCACGACGCCGAGCGTGCCGACGCCCGCCGCGGCCAGGTAGAGCGCGGCTGGCGAGCCGAGCCCGCCGGCGCCGAGCAGCAGCACCTTGGCGTCGAGCAGCTTCATCTGGCCCTCGAGCCCGATCTCCGGCACGAGCAGGTGGCGCGAGTAGCGCTCGCGCTGCTCAGCGGTGAGCGCGCGCGGGACCTCGACCTCGTAGCCGCGGTCCTTCCAGAGCGTGATGCCGCCGCGCATGGAGGCCACGTCGTCGTAACCGAGCAGCTCCTGCATCGTGTGCGCCGCGAGCGCCGAGCGCTGGCCGGAGGCGCAGTAGAGGATCACGCGCTTCGAGCGATCCGAAACCGCGCCCTCGATGCGCGACTCGAGGTGTCCGCGCGGCACGTGGACGGCGCCGGGGACGTGGGCCTCCTCGAACTCGTGCTGTTCGCGGACGTCGACGATCACGGCACCATTGCCGTTCTGCTGGAGCGCGAGGACGTCCTTCGGATCGACCTCCTCGATCTGCTCCTTCACCTTGCGAATCAGCTCTGCGCCGGACGCCATTTGCGATTTACCTCAAAACCCGGTCGGGATTCAACACTTCAGAAAGTGTAGCGCCGCGGAAAAGCAACCGGGGCGCCATTTTGGCGCCCCGGTGGAAGACCCAGACCTAGATTGTGCGGAAGCCCCTGGCAGCACCTCCTGCTTGAAGCCTCACCAGGAGTTTCGTCTTTCGGGGAGCGTGCCGATATGGGGTGGAGACCCCATTTGTCCATCCGGGGCCGCTTCCGATCCATGACAAGACCCTCGATGACGCGTCGCGACGATTCCCTGATCGGCCAGGTGGTGGCCGCGAACGTGGTTCTCGTCGCCCTCACGCTCTTCGCGGCCAGCCTCGCGGCCGGCCTGGACCTGAGCATCGCCGACCAGCGCTGGTCGTTCCTGATCCTCGCCCTCGCGATCATCCTCACGTTGTGCGTGAACCTCTGGATGCTCCAGCGCCGCTTCGCGCCGCTCGAGCGCCTGATCAAGCGCATCGAGAGCATCGACCCCGCCGAGCCGTCGAGCCACCAGCTCGCCGACGCCGATCCGGTCGAGGAGATCGACCGCCTCTCGAGGTCCTTCAACGGCCTGCTCGAGCGCATCGAGGACGAGCGTCGCCGCTCGGGCACGCTCGCGATGCGCGCGCAGGAGGAGGAGCGCCGCCGGCTCGCCCGCGACCTCCACGACGAGGTGAACCAGGCGCTCACCGCGATCCTGCTGCGACTCGAGGCCCTCTCGCAGGACAGCCCGCCCGACCGCGTGGACGAGGTGGCCGAGCTCAAGCGTCTGGTGAACCAGGCGATGGAGGAGCTCCTGAACCTGGCGCGCCAGCTGCGCCCCACCGCGCTCGACGACCACGGCCTGATGCCGGCGATCGAGACGCAGCTGAAGCGCTTCTCGGCGCGAACGGGCATCGAGGTACGGGTCTCGACCGACGGCGAGCCGGACACGCTGCCGGAGGACGTCCAGACCGCCGTCTACCGGATCCTTCAGGAGGCGCTCGCCAACGTGGGCAGGCACGCGGGCGCGACGGCGGTGGCGGTGGAGATGGAGGTCGGCGACGAGCGCCTCGAGTTGCGCATCCGCGACGACGGCGCCGGCTTCGATCCCGCGTCGGTGGGGCGCGACTCGATCGACGGCCCCGGCGCGGGACTCGGCCTCAGCGGCATGGCGGAGCGCGCGCGGCTTGCCGGCGGCGAGCTCGACATCCGCTCGGCGCCCGGCGGCGGCACCACGGTCGGGCTGCGGATCGGTCGGCTCGAGCGGGTGGCGTCTTGATCAGCGTCCTGATCGCCGACGATCACGGCATTGTGCGCTCCGGCCTGCGCATGCTGATCGAGCGGCAGTCCGACATGGAGGTCGTGGCGGAGGCGGAGGACGGCGTGTCGGCGCTCGAGTCGACGCAGGAGCACCGCCCGACCGTGGCCGTGCTCGACGTGTCGATGCCGCGCATGACCGGGCTCCAGGCCGCACGCGAGATTCGCGCGCACGTGCCCGACACGCGCGTGGTGATGCTGTCGATGCACGACGACGAGCGCTACTTCCTGGAGGGCCTCGAGGCCGGCGCTGCGGGCTACGTGCTCAAGCGCGCGGCCGACACCGACCTGATCGACGCCGTCCGCACCGTCGCCGAGGGGCGCACCTTCCTCTCGGACGAGGCCCAGCGCACGCTGATGGACGAGTGGCTCGACGGCGCCACCGAGGTCGAGGAGCCGCTCACGCCGCGCGAGCTCGAGATCGTGAAGCTGATCGCCGAGGCCTACACGAACAAGCAGATCGCAGAGACGCTGAAGCTGTCCGAGAAGACGGTCGAGTCGCACCGCACCAACGTCTTCGGGAAGCTCGGCATGCGCGACCGCGTTGAGATCGTGCGCTACGCGATCCGGCGCGGGCTCGTCGAGCCGTAGGCCTCCGCGTCCGCACGGTCCTGATCCTGGGCCGAGCGGAAGAAGAAGAACGCGACGGCGAACAGCATGATCGCCAGGTCGACGCTCAGCATCAGCCCGCCCGCGATCTGCTGGTCGGTCAGCGGCTTTATGCCGTGCTCGGCGGTCCGCCCCACGTACCAGTCGTAGGCGGGCGAGCGCATGGCGATGAAGGCCATGCCGAGGAACATCCCCACCAGTCGCGCGCCCAGGATGTGCGCCGCCTTCCAGAGCTCGCCGCGCAGGCGCTGGCGGGTCGGCTCCAG
>DASUQG010000126.1:0-20802 GCA_036280695.1 Thermoleophilaceae bacterium | reverse complement strand
TTCGGCCATCTGGCCATAGAGCGCCTTCACCGCCAGGCCGGGCACCGGAGCGAAGGCGGGGCGGCGAAGCACGCGCCCGAGCGCCTTCGAGAGCTCGGTGTTCGTTGCGGGTTCGGGCGCCGTCACGTTTACGGGGCCGCTTGCTTCCTCGTGCTCGAGCGAGAAGATCGTGGCGCCCACCACATCGTCCACGTGCACCCACGGCACGAACTGGCGGCCGCCGGCCACGGGCCCGCCGATGCCGGCCTTGAAGAAGGGCAGCATCTTCTCGAGCGCTCCGCCCGACTCGGACAGCACCACGCCCGTGCGGTTGAGCACCACGCGGACGCCCAGCTCCTCGGCGCGGCGCGCCTCGGCCTCCCAGGCGACGCTCAGCTGCGCGAGGAAGTCGTCGCCGGGCTCGGAGGTCGACTCGTCGAGCCGCTCATCCCCGCGGTGGCCGTACCAACCCGCTCCGGAGCCTGACACCAGAACGCGCGGCCGCTCCTCGGGGGCGAGCTCGCCCAGCGCGTCCACCAGGTTGCGGGTGGACAGCACGCGCGAGTCGCGGATCTCGCGCTTCGCGTCGTCCGACCACCGCTGCGCGATCACCTCGCCGAGCAGGTGCACGACGCCGTCGCGGCCGCGCAGCGCGTCGAGCGGCGGCTGCTCGGCCTTCGGATCCGCCCAGCCGGCGGCGGGGACGCCGAGCGCCTCGCTCGCGCGCTCCGCGTCTCGCGAGAGCGCCGTGACCTCGTCGCCGCGCTCCACGAGCGCCCGGACCAGCTCGGCGCCGATCATCCCCGTGGCGCCGGTCACGGCGACCCGCATCAGCTGACCGTGGCCCGCTCCACCGTGGGCTGCTCGGCTTCGTCGGCCTGCTCCGAGCGCTCCGCGACCTCGGCCACGGCGCTCGCCACCGCCCGCGCGACGTCCCGGTTGAAGACGCTCGGGATGATGTAGTCCTCGTCGAGCTCCTCGTCACCGACCACCGAGGCGATCCCGCGCGCGGCCGCCAGCTTCATCTCCTCGGTGATCGCCGTCGCGCGCGCGTCGAGCGCGCCGCGGAAGATGCCCGGGAAGGCCAGCACGTTGTTGATCTGGTTCGGGTAGTCCGAGCGGCCCGTGGCCATCACGCGCACGAACGGCGCGGCCTCCTCCGGCTTCACCTCCGGGTTGGGGTTGGCCATCGCGAACACGAACGGGTCCGGGTTCATCTTCTGGAGGTCGTGCGCCTCGATGATCCCGGGGCCGGACAGCCCGATGAACACGTCCACGCCCGCGATCACCTCGCGAGGCTGGCCGTCGCGTCGCTCCGCGTTGGTGTTCTCGGCAAGCCAGCGCTTGGGGGCGTTCATCGAACCCGCCTGGTAGTCGTCGCGCCCCGCGTGGATGGCGCCGAAGCGGTCGCAGGCCACGATCGAGGTCACGCCGGCGTCCATCAGGATCTTGGCCACCGCCACGCCCGCAGCGCCGGCGCCGACCATGAGCACCTGCAGATCCTCCATGGCTCGTCCTGTCAAACGACAGGCATTGATGAGGGCGGCGAGGGTCACGATCGCCGTTCCATGCTGGTCGTCGTGGAACACCGGGATGTCAAGGGCTTCTTGCAGCCGCTGCTCGATCTCGAAGCAGCGCGGCGAGGAGATGTCCTCGAGGTTGATGCCCCCGAAGGTCGGCGCCATGCGGATCACGGTCTCCACGATCTCGTCCACGTCCTTGGTCGCGAGGCAGATCGGGAAGGCGTCCACGTCGCCGAACTCCTTGAAGAGCATCGCCTTGCCCTCCATCACGGGCATGGCCGCCTCGGGGCCGATGTCGCCCAGGCCGAGCACCGCCGTGCCGTCGGACACCACGGCCACCGTGTTCGCCTTGATCGTGTACTTGAACGCCTTCTGGCGGTTGTCGGCGATGGCCGTGCAGACGCGCGCCACGCCGGGCGTGTAGGCCATCGAGAGGTCGTCGCGCGTCTTCAGCGGGATGTTGAGGCCGGTGTGGATCTTGCCGCGCCGGTGCACCTCGAACGTGCGGTCGGTGATCTCGACCACCTCGGCCGCCTTGACCGACTGGACCGCCGAGATCACCTGGCCGCGGTGCTCGGCGCTGCCGCACTCCACCGTGATCTCGCGGATGGTGCGATCGCCCTTGGCGGCCACGGTGTCCACCGCGACGATCGACCCACCCACGCGTGTGATCGCCGCCGTGACCTTACCGAGCACGCCACCGGGCCGCGAGGGCAGGGCGACGCGGAGCGTGAGCGAGAACTGTGCGGAGGGGGTGGCCATGGGTGCGAGCCATCATAGGCTCGTGCCGCTCCGGGCCGAACTACAGCACTGACGATCCAGGGTTGGGCGCTTTTCATTTCCATTTCGCAAGGGAAAGCGCCCAACCCCTTCACCGCTGCTGTTAGCGCGGCTGGGACCGATGCCATCGATAGGGTTGAGCGGTGCCGCCCGAGCCGTCGAAAGAGCTGTTCCTGATCGACGGGAACAGCCTTGTCTATCGCGCCTTTTTCGCGCTGCCGGAGTCGATTGCGACCTCGAAGGGGCAGCCCACCAACGCGATCTTCGGCTTCGCGTCGATGCTGGTGAAGATCATCTCCGAGTACGGCGTGAAGCCCACGCTCGTGGTCTGGGACGCCGGCATGTCGGGCCGCAAGGAGGTCTACGAGGAGTACAAGGGGCAGCGCGACTCGAAGCCCGACCTGCTCGCCGAGCAGTGGCCGCACATGGAGCCGCTGGTGGAGAGCTTCGGCTACGAGAACGTGCGCGTGGAGGGCTTCGAGGCCGACGACGTGATCGCCACCGTCGCCCGCCGGGCGCGCGACGAGGGCTTCGAGGTGATGGTCGTGACCGGCGACCGCGACCTCTTCCAGCTGATCGAACCCGGCGTGCGGGTGATGGCCACGAGCCGCGGGATCACCGAGACGAAGGTCTACGACCGCGATGCGGTGATCGATCGCTACGGCATCGCGCCGGAGCTGATCCCCGACTTCGTGGGCCTGAAGGGCGACACCTCGGACAACATCCCTGGCGTGCCCGGGATCGGCGAGAAGACGGCGTCGCAGCTGCTCCAGGAGCACGGCGACCTCGAGGGCGTGCTCGGGAACATCGACAACATCTCGGGCGCCAAGCGCAAGGAGAACCTCACGAACCACGCCGAGGACGCGCGCATCTCGAAGCAGCTCGCCACGGCGATCCGCGACATCGACCTCGGCGAGATCGACCTGGACCACATCGCCGCGCGCGAGCCCGACCGCTCGCGGTTGCGCGAGACCTTCCGCGAGTTCGAGCTGCGTGCGCCGCTCGAGCGGCTGGAGGAGGCGCTCGGCGAGGGCGAGGCCGCCGCGCCGGCCGAGCGGGCTGAGGAGGTCATCTCCACGACCGCGCGCGAGGTGCCGCTGGCGCAGCTCGGCTCCCTCGAGGGCGAGCTGGTGGCGGTGGCGGCAGAGCGGCCGCGGCCGGCTGGGGAGCAGGAGGGCCAGGAGGCGCTCGACGTGGGCGGCCCGCCGCTCGGGCCGATGCGCGTGGCCGCCTACGGCGGGGGAGAGGTCCTGGTGGCGGAGTGCGAGACGCTCACCGCGCTCACCATGGCGCGCGGCGAGCGGCCGCTCGTGTACCACGACTGGAAGACCACCGCGGTGAGCGAGGAGGCCGGCCCGGCAGCCGTGCTCGAGCACGACACGATGATCGCCGCGTACCTGATCGACCCCGCCCGGCGCGGCTATCCGCTCGACGAGCTGACCACCGAGGCTGGCATCGCCGCGAGCGTGGACGGCGCGAACGGGATCGCGGAGCGCGCGGTGGTCACGCGGGTGCTGGCGGAGCGCCAGCGCGTGCGGCTGGATGAGGACGGCCTGATGCGGCTGTTCGAGGAGGTGGAACTGCCGCTGGTGGACGTGCTCGTTGAGATGGAGCGCGCCGGGGTAAAGCTGGACGTGGAGCGCCTGCGCGAGATCAGCGAGCGCTTCGGTGCGCGAGCCGCGGAGCTCGAGCGCCGAGTCTGGGAGCTCGCGGGCGAGGAGTTCACGATCGGCTCGCCACAGCAGCTCGCGCCGATCCTGTTCGAGAAGCTGGGGCTGTCGCGCAAGCGCCGCGGCAAGACCGGTTTCTCCACCGACGCGCGCGTGCTCCAGGCAATCCGCGACGAGCACGAGATCATCCCGGCGATCGAGGAGTGGCGCGAGGTCACGAAGCTGAAGTCGACCTACCTCGACGCCTTCCCCGAGCTGATCGGCGACGACGGGCGCCTCCACACCACCTTCAACCAGACCGCCACGGCGACCGGGCGTCTGTCCAGCACCGACCCGAACCTCCAGAACATCCCGATCCGCACCGAGCAGGGGCGCGAGATCCGGGCCTGCTTCGTGGCCGAGCCCGGCCACAGGCTGATCTCGGCCGACTACTCGCAGGTGGAGCTGCGCCTGCTCGCCCACATCGCCGACGAGCCCGTGCTGAAGGAGATCTTCCGCCGCGGCGAGGACGTGCACACCGCCACCGCGGAGGCCATCCTCGGCGGCAAGACCGATCCCGGCACGCGCTCGAAGGCCAAGATGGTCAACTACGGGATCGTCTACGGGCTGTCGGCCTTCGGACTCGCCGACCGGCTCCAGATCGAGAAGGAGGAGGCACAGAAGTTCATCGATGCCTACCTCGAGCGCTTCCCGCGCGTGAGGGCGTTCATCGAGGAGACGATCGAGCGCGCCCGCGAGGAGGGGCACGTGACCACGCTGTTCGGGCGCATCCGGCGCGTGCCGGAGCTGCGCTCACGCCAGTTCCAGACGCGCTCGCTGGGCGAGCGCCTCGCCGTCAACATGGTCATCCAGGGCACGGCCGCCGACATCATGAAGGTGGCCATGGTCCGCGCGCGCGACGCGCTGCGCGACGCGGGGCTCTCCACCCGCATCGTGCTCCAGATCCACGACGAGCTGCTGTTCGAGGGCCCGGAGGACGAGGTCGCCGCGGCCAGCGAGATCATCGAGCGCAAGATGGCGGACGCCTTCGACATGGACCCGCCGCTCGAGGTGGACGTCGGCGTCGGCGAGAACTGGCTGGAGGCCAAGTGAGCAAGGAGCTCGCGGTGCTGGCGACAGTCGCGGCCGGCGGGATGGTCGCTGCGCAGGCTCCGGTGAACAACATTCTGTCGAAGAAGGTCGGGACGTTCGGTGCCGTGAGCGTGAACTTTTTCGTCGGCACGATGTTGGTCCTGCTCATTACGTTTGCGTTCGCGGGCGGGATACAGAACATCGAGGGGGTTGAGTCGCCCCCCTGGTACTACTGGGTCTTCGGTGGTCTCGCCGGCGTGGCGATCGTTCTCACGACGCTGGTGACCGTCCGAGAACTCGGCGCGGGCGGCGTGACGGTCGCGACGATCGCCGGCCAGCTGACCCTGTCCCTCGTACTGGATCGGCTCGGAGTCCTGGGGCTGGAGGAGCGCGCGATCACGTGGGACAAGCTGCTCGGGATCGCATTGCTGGCCGCAGGCACCGTGCTGGTGGTGCGGGATTAGTCCTCGCGCATCGCGGGGGCCCAGAGCAGGTGGCGCACTACAGGCGGCCCGTCGCCGCGGTGGAACGACTTCGTCAGCTTGGTCAGCTCGAGGTCGTCCACGGTGAGGCGGCCGTGCTGGCGGAGGTGTTCGGACCATGAGTCCACGACGAACGTCTCCAGGTAGAACCCCGGCCGTTCGAGGTCCGCGTACAGGTCCCAGCGCGTGGCGCCGTCGCGGCGGCGTATGCGGGCGAGCTCGTCCATGACTGCGACGAAGCGCTCGGCGTCCGGCGGGTCGATCTGGTACTCGACCGTGATCAGCACCGGCCCGTCATCGGGTCGCGGCTCGAAGCCCACGTTGGGATCCGACCACACGCCCGCCGGCGTAAGGTCGCTGCGCTCGGACTCCGCGAGCGGCCAGCGACGCGCAAGCCCAACCCCCACGACCAGGCCGGCTGCGGCGATCGTAAGGGCGAGCTCGACGTCGGCAGCCGCGGTCACGAGCCCCCAGGTCAGGCTGCCGATCGCCAGGCCGCCCTGCATGACGAGCTGGAAGACGGCAAGCGTGCGCGCCCGCACCCAACCCGGAGCCACGCGCTGAGCCGAAGTGTTGAGCGAGGACAGGACTGTCAGCCAGCATGCGCCCGTAAGCAGCAACGTGAACGCCACCAGCTCCGCCCAGGGGACGTAGGCGAGAGCGATGAGGCCGCCCGCCAAGCCCATGCTCGCGAGCGCGATCATGCGGTCGTACGCGAAGCGCCGGCGCAGCCGAGGCAGCATGGTCGCGCCGAGGATGGCGCCGGTTCCGACGCATCCCATCAGCAGTCCGAAGCTGCTTTCCGATAGGCCGAGCCGGCCGAGCGCCGCGACCGGGAGCAGAGCCCAGAGCGCGCTCGCGGACACCGAGAAGACCGCGCCACGGAGCAGGACGGTGCGCACCGGAGGGGAGAAGCGAACGAAGCGGATCCCGGCGCGCACGGCGGGCGCGAGCCGTTCGCCGGAAGCACGGACCGGACCCGGCGGTCGGACGCGCAGCGCGACGACCCCGACGATCACGACGAGCAGGCCCGCCTCGACCGCGAACAGGGCCCCCGCGCTCATAGCAGCGATGATCACTCCGGCGAGTGCCGGGCCGATCGCGCGCGCAAGATTGATGGCCACCCCGTTGAGCGCCACCGCCGCCATCAGCTCGGACCGCGGCACGAAGTCCTGAGTCAGGGCCTGGTAGATCACAAAGGTGGTGGCCATTCCTGCGCCCAACGCGAATGTGAGCGCGAGCGCGAGCCCCGGAGTGATCACGTCGCCGAGCGTCAGCGCCGCCAGGGCGGTCACCGAAATCAGCATCCAGCCCTGAGATGCGAGCGCGAAGCGCCTGCGGTCGACGATGTCGGCCATCGACCCCATGACGAGCGCGAGGAGCACGGCGGGCACGCTGTTGGCGGTCTGGACGAGCGCGATCAGAGTGGGGGAGTCCGACAGCGCCGCGATCACCGTGACCGCTCCGACCGTATTCATCCAGATCACGAGCTGCGAGCCCGCGAGCGCGGTCCACGCGGCGCGGAAGCCGGGCCGGCGCAGGGGTGCGAGCGCCGAGTCCTCGGCGGGCGGGGCGTGCGTGGTGGGAAGGGCGGTATCTGTCAACGGCTCAAATTGCGCTGCAAACGTATGCATAATGCTCGTCGATGCCGTCTTCGAACGACAGAGCGGGCAGCGCCGTGACCCTGCGCGACGTCGCGCATGTCGCCGGCGTCCATCCGGCCACCGTATCCCGGGCGCTGAACGAGGACACCCGCGCGCTGGTGAACCAGGAGACCGCGAGGCGCGTGCTCAAGGCGGCCGAGGAGCTCGGCTACCGGCCGAATCCGATCGCCCGCGGGCTCAAGACGAACCGCTCGTACACGATCGGGGTGCTGATCCCGGACCTCACGAACCCGCTCTTCCCGCCGATCCTGCGCGGCATCGAGGATCGTCTGGAGACGGCGGGATATACGCCGCTGATCGCCAATACCGACAACGATCCCGAACGCGAGCTGCTCGACTCGGAGACGATGCGCGCCCGGCAGGTCGACGGGATCATCGCCGCGACCGCGCGCCGCGACCACCGGCTCCACGATGCATTGCTCGAGGCGGGCACCCCGCTCGTACTGGTGAACAGGCGCCAGGAGGAGCTGCCGGTGAGCTCCGCCACCGCGGACGACCGTCTGGGAATGCGCCTGTCCGTGGAGCACCTGTTGTCCCTCGGCCACACTCGGATCGCGCATGTCGCCGGGCCGCTCGACTACTCGACCGGGCTGGAGCGCTGGGAGAGCTTCCAGGCGACGATGCGCGCCGCCGGCCTCGAGCCCGATCCCGAGCTCGTGCTGGTTGCCGAGGCGTTCACGGAAGACGAGGGCGCTCGCCTCTGTAGAGAACTCATGGCCGACGGCCACGAGTTCACGGCGATCGCCGCCGCGAACGACCTGCTCGCGCTGGGCTGCTATGACGTCTTTGCCGAGACCGGCGTGCGCTGCCCGGACGAGATCTCCGTCGTCGGCTTCAACGACATGCCGTTCGCCGCGCGTTTCCACCCGCCGCTCACGACGATTCACATCCCTCACTACGACATAGGCCGGGGCGCTGCCGAGCTCATGCTCGAGCGCCTCCAGGACGCGGACTCGCCGCTGCGCGAGATCCGCCTCGAGCCGAGCCTGGTCGTCCGCGACTCGACCGCCCGCGCGGGCAGCGGCCGCGGCAGTGGCGCCTGAATAGACCGTTAACGCTGCCTGCCTTGACGATCCAAACGACGTAGCAGTAGGATCGCAAACGATTGCATCGCAAACGATTGCAGGACGCCGGTACGGGAAAACCCGTGGAGGAGGGACTAGGTCTGGCTGAACAGCAGCACGGCGCTCACGGGCCTGCGGGCCGGCGCGGGACCATCTCGGTTACGGACGCCGTGAAGCAGTTCGAGGGCGGGGTCCTCGCGGTCGACCACGTCAGCTTCGAGGCGCGGACCGGTGAGTTCGTGTCGATCGTCGGTCCGAGCGGCTGCGGTAAGTCCACGCTGCTCCGCCTGATCGCCGGTCTCATTCCGCTGAGCGAAGGCCGCATCGCCGTCAACGACCTCGAGGTGACGGAGCCGCGGCAGGACGTCGCGCTCATGTTCCAGCGGCCGACCCTGTTGCCGTGGCGTACCGCACTTCAGAATGCGCTGCTGCCGCCGAAGCTCGGCGGGAAGCTCGACGAGGCGGCCGAACGCCAGGCATACGAGCTGCTCGAGCTGGTGGGCCTGAACGGCTTCGAGCACACCTATCCCCGCCATCTGTCGGGCGGCATGCAGCAGCGCGTGGCCCTCGCACGCCTGCTCATGGTCGGCGTCGACGTGCTTCTGCTCGACGAGCCGTTCGCGGCCGTCGACCAGCTCACCCGTGAGCGCCTGAACCTGGAGCTCCTGCGCGTACACGAGCGCTTGTCCGCCACGGCGCTGCTCGTGACGCACAACATCACCGAGGCGATCCTGCTCGCGGACCGGGTCATCGTGATGACTCCGCGGCCGGGGAGGATCGCCGATGCCATTGACGTCCCGTTCCCGCGCCCGCGCGCACAGGAGATGGTCGCGGAGCCCGGATTCCAGGAGCTCGTCCTGAGGGCCTACCGCGGGCTTCAGGTCCCCCTTACCGACCCGGGCGACACGAGGCAGGCCGAGGTCCATGGGGCATAAGCTCGCGCATGCTCTCTCGCCGGTACGGCTGGCGCGCCGGCTGTGGCCGCCGCTCCTGTTCCTCGCGATCCTGATCGCGCTCTGGGAGCTCGCTCTTGCGGTGGACTACGTCGACGAGACGATCCTGCCGCACCCGAAGGACATTGTGGTGTCGTTCTGGGAGCTGATCCGAAGCGACTTCGTGTGGGACGACATCGGGGCGACGCTCTGGGAGTCCGTTGCTGGGTTCGGCCTCGGCGCCGCCCTCGGGCTCGCGCTCGCTATCCCATCTGGGCTCTCGCCCATCATGCGCCAGATGCTCAATCCGTACGCGGTGGCGCTCCAGGTGACGCCGCGCATCGCGATTGCGCCACTGATCATCGCGTGGGCCGGGTTCGGCTACAACTCGAAGATTTGGATCGCGGCGATCATCGCGTTCTTCCCGGTGTACGTGAATGCGCTGACAGGCATCCTCACGGTGGACGAGGACGCGCGCGAGATGTTCCGCTCGCTCGGTGCGAGCAGGTGGCAGACGTTCACGCACCTGATGGTCCCCAGCTCGCTGCCGATCATGTTTGCCGGGTTGAAGACCGCCGCGGGACTGTCGCTGGTGGGCGCGGTGGTTGGCGAGTTCATCTCGGCTGAGCGCGGTCTCGGTGTGCTGGTGCAGCAGTTCTCGAGTCAGCTCGCGATCTCGGACGCGTTCGCCGTGATCCTCATGCTGATGTTCCTCGGGCTGCTGCTCTACGGAGCCATGGAGTGGCTCGAGCGGACGACGGTGTTCTGGCTCCACGACGCCCGGCTGGTGGCCCGGTCGAAGCGTCGCGCGGCCAGGGCGCAAAAGAAGCTTGCGCGCGGGGGAGGCGTTCCTTCGGGACCGGCCCCGACGCTCGCGGGGAGACGTTGAACAACAGGAGGAATCCGGAGTGTTGACCTTCAAGGCTGTTCTGGCCCTACTCGCCGCGGCGATCCTCGCGCTCGCTGCGGGGTGCGGCGACGACGACGATGACGGTGGAGGCGACGGGGGAGGTGGCACCCAGGAGATCGTCTACAACCTGCCGACTCCTCCCTCGACCCTGTTCTATCCGGCGCTGGTGGCAGAGGAGCTGGGTTTCTTCGAGGAGGAGGGCGTGAGCCCGAAGCTGGCCCCGGCCGCCGAGGAGATCTCGGCGACCGCGTTTCTCAGCAACGGCGACGCGGACGTCTCGTTCGCCGACGTGGACGAGATCATCCTCGCGCGCTCGCAGGGCGGCGAGCACACGGCGATCTTCAGCCCGCAGCACACGAACACGGCCGGCATCGTGGTGCCGGAGGACAGCGACATCCAGGACATCAGCGGCGTCGAGGGCCAGAAGGTCGGCCTCGAGTCCGAGGAGAGCACCCGGTTCCTCACGGCGATGCTCGAGTCCGAGGGCGTTGATCCCGACAGCGTGGAGACCGCAGTGGTCGGGACGAGCGGCGCGCTCGTGGCGAAGACGTTCGAGGACGGCGAGATCCAGGCCTACGTCGGCAACGCGTCGGACTTCACGGCGCTTTCTGCCAACAACGTCGCGCTCCGGAACATCACGCCAGACGAGGCCGCGGCGATCGATGGCAACCCGATGGCCGTGCTGCCGGGCACGCTGGACGAGAAGCAAGAGGCGATCGTCGGCTTCCTGCGTGCCTGGACGAAGGCTCAGCACGTCGGGCAGGTGAACCGCGAGGTGGTGGAGCAGATCGCCCGCGAGAAGGTCCCCGCCGAGTGGCGCAACGAGGCCAGCGGCGAGGCGGCGCTCGATCTGGCGATCACGCTGATGAAGCCCGATGACCCCGAGCGCATCGGTGACGTCCGCGAGGACGTGTGGAACACCGCCCAGGACTTCCTGGTGAGCGCCGCCGTGATCGAGGAGGGTCAGAAGATCGAGATCAGCGACGCTCTGGACGACTCGCTAATCGAGGAGGTCAACGATTGGGATCGCGCCGAGGTCGAGCGCGTCGCAGAGGAGTACCAGGGCGGCTCGTAGGGGGCCGGCTTCGCCGGGAGTGAAGTGAGGGGCCCCGCCATCGCGGGGCCCCTCTCGCTTGACAGGTCGGCGCACGCGGAGATAGGCTGCACACGATTGCAGCAAACGTTTGCAATGCGCCCGGGAGGCGAAGGGAGCAGACATGAAGAGGCTTCGTTGGCTGGTACTGGCACTCCTTGCCGTGGCCGCGCTCGCCGCGGCCGGATGCGGCGATGACGACGACGGTGGTGGCGGTGGTGGCGGTGAGGCCAGCGGCGACCCGATCAAGATCGGCGCCTCGCTCCCGCTCACCGGCGAGTTCTCGGAGCCCGGCAAGGCGGCACGCCAGGGCTACGAGGTCTGGCAGTCGATGATCAACGACGAGGGCGGCCTGATCGACGGGCGCCCGGTCGAGATCGTCGTCAAGGACGACCAGTCGAACCAGAACACGGTCGTCGCCGACTACAACGCGCTGATCAGCCGCGACCGTGTGGACCTGCTGCTCGGCACGTTCTCCTCGCTCTTGAACCTGCCGGCCTCCACGGTGGCGGAGCGCAACCGCATGCTCTACGTGGAGCCCGCGGGCGGCGCCCCGGAGCTCTTCGACCGCGGCTTCAAATACCTGTTCTTCGCACAGCAGGCCACCGCCGACCACCAGGGCGACCTGTGGGCGCAGTGGGTGACGGAGCTCCCGGAGAACGAGCGCCCGAAGACTGCGGCCTACCCGACGCTCGACGATCCGTTCGCGCGCCCGGCTCTGGAGGGGATCGAGGCGATCCTCAGCGAGGCCGGAATCCGAACCGTCTACCGCGAGACCTACACCATCGACAACCCGAACCTCGACGGCATCGCGAGCGCGCTGAAGGCGCGGAACCCGGACCTGGTCGTGCATGGCGCGACCTTCGAGGACGGCGTGAGCTTCGTGCGCGCCCTCCAAAAGGCCAACTTCACCCCGAAGATGCTCTACCAGACGAGCGCGCCCTCGTTCGGCGACCAGTACTCCGGCGCGCTCGGCAAGCAGACCACCGAGGGCATCTTCTACGGCGTTAGCCACACGAAGGAGGCCTCGACCCCCGGCAACAAGGAATTCGTCGCGAAGTACCGCGAGATGTTCGGCGGCGAGGAGGTGCCAGAGGACGCCGCGGACGCCTACGCGACGGCGCAGGTGCTCCAGGCCGCCGTGAAGGGGGTCGGCACGATCGAGCGTGAGCGCCAGCTCGAACTCGCCGACTGGCTGCGCGAGAACGAGGTCGACACGATCCTTGGGCCGCTGAGCTGGGACGAGGCCGGGCGTCCGCAGGGCGAGTTCCTGGTCGGCCAGTGGCAGAAAGGCGTGCCGGAGATCGTCCTGCCCGAGGAAGCCGCCACGACCGAGGAGATCCTCCCGCGGTGGCAGCCCGAGGGCGGCGGATAGCCGGGGGCCAGGAGCCCGGTTCCGGGTAGGTAACAAAGGCAGTGACGGAGTTCCTTCAGGCCCTGATCCTCGGCCTGCTGATCGGCGGCGTGTACGCCCTGCTCGCCGCCGGCCTCACGCTGATCTTCGGCGTGATGAACGTGATCAACATCGCCCACGGGGCATTCCTGATCCTCGCGGCGTTCATCACCTGGTCGCTGTGGCGTGCGACCGGGCTCGATCCGCTCGCGGCGATCATCGTGCTCACACCGGTCATGTTCGCCTTGGGCTGGCTGATCTATACCGCCACGATCCGCCCGATACGGACCGCGCCGCCCGCCGCCTCCGTGCTGCTGACGTTCGGTCTCGCGCTGTTCCTCGAGGGGATCATGGGCGTGATCTGGGGCAACACGTCGCACTCCGTGCGTCCCGCCTACTTCGACCAGAGCTTCTCTCTCGGTGACGTCTTCCTGCCGAAGGCGCAGGTCTACGGAGGACTCGTGGCGATCGTCGTGCTCGCCTCGCTGTACCTCGTGCTCACGCGCAGCTGGCTCGGGCGCGCGATCCGGGCCAGCGCCGTGAATCCGCAGGGCGCCGAGCTGGTCGGCGTGAAGGTCGCATCCGTCGCGGCGCTCACGTTCGCGATCGGCGTGGCGAGCGCCGGGGCGGGCGGGGCGATCGCGAGCGTGCTCTACCCCTTCCTGCCCGGCTCGCACTACCAGTGGATCGCGCGCCTGCTCGGAATCATCGTGCTCGGCGGGATGGGGAGCCTGCCGGGCGCCGTCATCGGCGCGCTCTGTCTCGGCGTGGCCGAGCTCATGACGGTGACGTACATCGGCCCGGAGTGGGCGACGGGCGTGCCGTACGCGTTCGTGTTCGTCGTGCTGCTGCTGCGTCCCCAGGGCATCCTCGGCACGCGCCTGCGACAGGACGTGGCGACCGCATGACGGGTGCGCCCGCGGCAGCCGAGGGGACGCTCTCGGGCGGAGGAGCCGCTCCGTCCAGCGCCCCGGGCAAGGCGCTGCGCTCGCCGTGGACGGCCCTCATCGTCGTGCCGGGGCTGCTGCTCGCCCTCTTCCCGGTTCTGTCCGACGATCTCTACTACCAGAACATGTTCATCCTCTCGATGGTCTTCGCCATCGGGGCGGTCGGGTTGAACATCATCACCGGCTACGCCGGCTACATCTCCCTCGGCCAGGGCGCCTTCATCGGCCTCGGCGCGTATGTGGTCGGCATCTGCGTCACCGATATCGGCGGATCGCCCTGGGTCTGGGTCCCGGTCGCCGGCGTCGTGGCCGGCGCGATGGCGGCGCTCCTCGGCGTGGTCGCGATGCGCGCCCGCGGCCACTCGTTCGTGATCCTGACGATCGCGTTCCTGTTCCTGATCCAGCTCCTCGCGACGAACTGGAACGAACTCACCAACGGAACCGGCGGGATCACTCTCCCGGTCCCGACGTGGAGCGTCGAGTATCAGAACTGGCCCTTCTACTACTCGCTGCTCGGGCTGCTCGCGGTCTCGCTCGCGATGTCTTGGTGGATCAGGCGCAACAAGTTCGGGATGGGCCTGGTCGCCATCCGCGAGGACGAGGACAAGGCGGCGACGGTCGGGGTCAGCACGCCCACCTACAAGATCCTCGCCTTCGCCGCGAGCGCCGTCTTCGTCGGCATGGCCGGCGGCGTCTACGGCTACTACATCGCCTTTATCGACCCCCTGGGGATGTTCAACATCCTCCTGAGCGTCCAGATCATCCTCTCGCTGCTGCTCGGCGGGCGGGCCACGCTCTGGGGCCCGGTGCTCGGCGCGTTCATCATCGAGTGGCTCAACGAGACCACCAACCAGGAGTTCGGGGGCGGCAACGCGCGGCTCCTCATCTTCGGCGGCCTGCTCGCGCTCGTAGTCCTGTTCCTTCCGCAGGGGATCGTGCCGACCGCCAGCCACTGGATCGAGCGCTGGCGCACGCGCGGCAAGGCGGGCCTGGCGGGGGAGCGCCTGACGGGAATCGACCTGCGCGAGCGTCAGGCGCCGCAGCCGTCGGCGCCACCGCCCTACGCCAAGCCGCTCCTCGAGGTGAAGGGCCTCGAGAAGCGCTTCGGCGGCGTCCGCGCCGTCGACGGCGCGTCGTTCGAGGTGCCCGAGAGGTCGATCACGGCCCTGATCGGGCCCAACGGCTCCGGCAAGACGACGGTGTTCAACCTCATCGGCGGGACGATGGCGCCGGACGCCGGCGAGGTCTGGTTCGACGGCCGCCGGATCGACGGGAATCCGCCATGGCAGCGCGCCCACCTCGGCATCGGGCGGACCTTCCAGATCACCCGGCTGTTCCGCGAGATGACCGTGCTCGAGAACGTGGTGGCGCCGCTGCGCGAGTTCCGTATCGGCGGCCTGAGCGCGGACGCGGTCTCGGGCCGCGAGGCGCGCCGCGCGGAGGAGCTGCTCGACTTCGTCGGGATGCGGAAGTACCGCGACGTGCGGGCGTCGGCGCTGTCCTACGGGCAGCAGAAGCTGCTCGAGCTCGCCCAGATCCTGATGCTCGACCCGAAGCTCGTCATGCTCGACGAGCCCGCCGGCGGCATCAATCCGACGCTGATCGAGCGAATCGGCGAAATGATCCGCGAGCTCAACTCGAACGGCACTACGTTCCTGATCGTCGAGCACAACATGCCGTTCGTGCTCGGCCTCTGCAACCCGGTCCTCGTGCTCGCGCGCGGCGAGACGATCGCGAGCGGCACGCCCGACGAGATCCAGGGCGACCCGAAGGTGCTCGACGCGTATCTCGGCGAGGACTTCACCCTCGAGCAGCCGGTGGAGGCGTGACGTGCTGAAGCTCTCGGACGTGTGCGCCGGCTACGGAGGCGGCGACGTCCTCCAGGAGGTGACTCTCGAGGTGCCCGACCGGTCGGTCTGCTGCATCGTCGGGCCGAACGGCGCGGGCAAGTCGACGGTGCTGCGCACGGTTAGCGGGCTGCTGCAACCGCGCAAGGGCGAGGTCCGGCTCGAGGGGAAGTCGCTCGTCGGACTGCATCCTTCGCAGATCCTCTCGATGGGCGTGTCCCAGGTCCCGCAGTCGAACGCGCTCTTCCCGGGGCTGACGGTGAAGGAGAACGTGCTGATGGGCGCGTACATCCAGCGCCGCGACAAGAAGCTGCTCGAGAAGCGCTACGACGAGGTGGCGGAGCTGTTCCCCGTGATCAGGGAGCGGGCCGACGACCGCGCCGGGAACCTGTCGGGCGGTCAGCGCCGCATGGTCGAGTTCGGCCGCTCGCTGATGCTCGAGCCGAAGCTCGTGCTGCTCGACGAGCCGTCGCTCGGGCTCGATCCGAAGGCGCTCAAGCACGTTTGGGACTCGATCCAGGTCATGATCGACGCCGGCAAGACGGTGCTGCTCGTGGAGCAGAACGTCCGCTTCGGGCTGCGGCTCGCGAAGCAGGGCATCGTGATGGAGAGCGGCCGCGTCCTCCTGACCGGCGAGGCCGGCGCGGTGCTGAACAACCCGGAGATGTCCGCCCTGTACTTCGGCGGCAGCGTCGCCAAGGCGTGAGCGGGGTCCTGTGGGCGACGGCGTCCGGCATAGGGTTCGGGCTCTTTCAGAGTCTCAACAGGCGGGCGATTCGCGGCATCGAGGATCCGTGGGTCTCGACGTTTCTCCAGCTCTTCGTAGCGACGGCGGTTCTCGTCCTGGCGAGCCTCCTGTCGGAGGACCTCACCCGGCTGGGCGACGCGAGCGGCGAGGCGATCGCCCTGTTCGCCATCGCCGGGATCATCCACTTTGTCCTCGGCTGGCTGTTCCTGAACATGAGCCAGATGCGGATCGGCGCGTCGCGCACGGCGCCGCTCATCACACTGACCCCGCTGTTCGGCGTAGTGCTCGCGGTCGTCACCCTTGGCGAGCTCCCGAGCGCGACCGCGCTGTTCGCGATCGCGCCGATCATGGTGGGCGCGTGGATCCTCGCGAGCCGCGGCACCGGCGATGTGAGGATCGACCGCGACTCGATCTTCGCTTTCGGCACGGCGTTCATGTGGGCGCTGAGCGCGGTCCTGACCGTCGAGGCTCTGGAGGGTCTCGACTCGCCCCTGCTCGGCGTGACGCTCGGGCTGCTCGCGGCGACGGCCGCGCTCGGCGGCGCCCTGGCCGCGCGCGGATCGTTCGGCGCCATCCGCTCGATCGCGCGGAACACGCTCGCGCTCAAGCTGTCCGCGGCCGTGCTCGTGGCGTTCGCGACCTGGTTCCGGCTGCTGGCGCTGGACGAGACGGACGTCGCGGTGGTCCTGGCGACGAACCTGGTGGGCGTGCCCATCACGCTCGTGCTCGCGCCGATGATGGTCGGCCGGCACCTCGAGCAGGCGGACGCGCGCGTGTGGATGGGTGGGCTGCTGGTGATCGTGGGAGTGCTGGCGCTGATCGGGCTGGAAGGGTGATGGTGTGACGTTCGACGTGCATGCCCACGTCATCGTCCCCGAGATCACGCGCGATGGCGGCGGCGAGGGATGGCGCCCGCGCGTCTTCAGCGACGACGGCGGCGCGCAGGTCGTGGAGATGGGCGACAAGCAGATCCGCGCGGCCATCGCCGAGTTCGTGGACATCGACGGCATCCTCGCGGCACAGGACGAGGCGGGCGTGGACCGCGTGCTCCTGTGCCCCTGGGTCCCGCTGCTGTACTACGACGCCGAGCCCGAGGACGGGCTTGCCCGGGCGCGCATCCAGAACGAGGCGCTCGCCGGCCTCGTCCGGAGCCATCCGGAGCGAGTCGACGCGCTGGCGGCGCTGCCGCTCCAGGATCCCGAGCTCGCTGCCGAGGAGCTTCGCGCGTTGATGGGCGCCGGCGTGCTCAAGGGCGTCGAGCTGGCGGCGAGCGTGCGCGGCGTGTTCCTCGGCGACGACCGCTTCGAGCCTTTCTGGGAGGCCGCCGAGGCGACCGGGGCGCTCGTGTTCATTCACCCGACCACGCGCGGCTTCGACTCGCCGGCCTTCCAGGACTACTACCTGTGGAACACGGTCGCGAACCCGCTCGAGACGGCCACCACGGCGGCCCACATGGTGGTCGCCGGCGTGATGGAGCGCCATCCGAAGCTGCGCGTCCTGCTCGCGCACGGCGGCGGCGCGCTGCTGGCGGTGCGCGGGCGGATGCGGCATGCGCACGGCTTTCAGCCCCAGGCCCGGTCGCGCCTCAGGGAGTCGCCCGACGACTCGCTCAGGCGCTTCTACTTCGACACGCTGACGCACGACGAGGCCCTACTGCGCGCCTTGATCGACTACGCCGGTGCGGAGCACGTGCTGCTCGGCTCGGACTACCCGTTCGACATGGGGGACCAGCGCCACGTGGAGACCGTGCGCGCGCTCGGGCTCGACTCGGACGTCGAGGCGCGCATCCTGTCCGGCAACGCGGAGGAGCTGCTCGAGAGATGACACAGGGCGCGGACATCGTCGTCGCCGGCGCCGGCCACAACAGCCTGATTACGGCGGCCTACCTCGCGAAGGCTGGTTTCACCTGCCTCGTGCTCGACGCGCGCGACATCCCCGGTGGCGGCGCCGCCACCGAGGAGCTGCTGGGAGCGGGCTACCGGATCGACTCGTGCTCCACCGGCCACACGATCATCCGCGTGAACCCGCTGCTCATGAACGACGAGCTCGGCCTGCACGCCGACTACGGCCTCGAGTACCTCGAGCCGGACCCGGTGGGCCACGTGGCATTTCCGGACGGGGAGCAGCTCACGATGTGGCTCGACCTCGACCGGACCTGCGAGGAGATCGCGCGCTTCTCGCGCCGCGACGCCGAGGCGTATCGGCGCCTGATCGCCGAGTACGACGACGTGAAGGGCATCTTCGGGCGTGCCCGGGTCACGCCGCCGGGGTTCGGGCCCTCGCTCGAGGAGATGCTGCTCGAGCACCCGCGCGGGCGGATCTGGCTCAGGCGCAACGCCATCTCCGCGTGGGACGTCATCCGCCGCGAGTTCGAGGACCGCCACGTTCAGGCGTTCATGATCTGGCAGGCGTTCCAGACGCTCGTGCCGGTGGACGCAGCTGGCTCCGGGGTAAACGCCTACTCGATCATCTTCGGGCGGCAGGGACGCAGCTGGTCGGTCCCTCGCGGCGGCTCCGGAGCGCTCACCGACGCGCTGACCCGCTATCTCGAGGACCGCGGCTCGACGGTTCTGTGCAACCGCCAGGTGACAAGCCTGGTGATCGAGGACGGCCGCTGCACCGGCGTGGAGACGGACGACGGCGAGCGCTACACGGCGGCGCGCGCGGTGCTCTCGACGATCCACGTGAAGCAGCTCGTGGAGATGGCGCCGCGCGAGGCGTGGGGCGAGGAGTTCGTGTACGGCGTCGACACGTACGACGTCGGCATGTCCGGGATGGCGTGCTATCTCGCCACGGACGCCCCGCCGGAGTTCCAGACCCCGGACGGGCCGCGCGCCGCCGTGTCGGCGGGCACGGTCGGCTGGCCGGAGGAGGTGCTCGCGCTGGGCCGGGCGGTGCGCGACCGCCGTGCGCACGACGAGGGCGTGCCGTGGCTGCTCGTGGCGACGCCGACGCTCGTGGACCCGGACCGCGCGCCCGAGGGCCATCACACGATCAAGCTGCTCAGCCCGCAGACGTGGGACCTGCCGGACGGCGTGAGCAGCTGGGACGAGCACAAGGAGACGGTCTTCCGGCGCCAGCTCGAGCACGTCAGGCGCTTCATCCCCACGCTGTCCGACGAGCACATCCTCACGTCGTACGTGAAGAGCCCGGCCGACATCGAGCGCTCGAACCATCACATGATCCAGGGCGCCTTCCACGGCGGCGACCGGAGCTACTCGTTCAGCGGGAAGAACCGGCCGGTGCCCGGCTGGGCGGACCACCGGATGCCCATCCCGGGGCTGTACCAGACCGGCGGCACGACGAGCGTGGGCGGCTCCGTGACCGGCGTCCCGGGGCGCAACGCGGCGATGGTGATGCTGAGCGATCTGGGACACGACCCGAAGGAGGTGATCGCCGGTGCCGGACGCGCGCGTGCAGGCAGCCATTGACCACTGGGCACCGCGCTTCGTGCAGGCGGGCGTGGACTACAGCGACTTCGTCGTCACGACCGCGGGAGTAGAGCAGTGGGAGGAGTGGCACGGCGCGTGGTGCCGCAACGGCGACATGCATGCGGGCCTCGCCGAGGAGGCCGAGTCGAAGGGCCGGCGCCTCACTGCGGGCGAGGCCTGGGCGAGGGCGACCGTGGCCTACCACTTCGCCAAGTTCGTCTGGATGGTCGACCCGCAGCTGAGCCGCGAGGCCGCCGACCGGGCGGTGGCGGCAATGGCGAGGACGCACGAGTTCCTCGATCCCGCCGCGGAGCGGATCGAGGTCCCCCTCGACGGGGGGCGCGTGGTGGGCAACCTGCGCCGGCCTCGCGGGGAGGACCGGCCGCCGCTCGTGCTCCTCGTGCCGGGGCTCGACTCCACCAAGGAGGAGTTCTTCCGGCTCGAGAACGTGTTCCTGGAGCGCGGCATGGCGACGCTGTCGATGGACGGGCCGGGTCAGGGCGAGTCGGGCTATGACCTGCCGATCCGGCCGGACTACGACGTGGCCGTGGCGGCCGTCCTCGACGCGCTCGCCGGGCGCAGCGACATCGACCTCGACCGGGTCGGGCTGCTCGGTGTGAGCCTCGGCGGGTACTACGCCCCGCGCGTGCTCGCGTTCGAGCCGAGGGTCAAGGCCGGCGTCGGGCTGAGCGGCCCGTACAGGTTCGGTGACATCTGGGAGACCGTGCCGCCGCAGACGCGCGAGACCTTCGTGTTCAAGTCGTTCTCGAATGACGAGGAGGAGGGGCGCCGGAAGGCGGACGAGCTCGACCTCGCCGGCGTGGCGGAGCGGATCGAGCAGCCCTATCTCGCGATCACCGGCAGGCTCGACCGCCTGATCCCGTGGGAGCAGACCGAGCGCGCCGCACGCGAGGCGCCGAAGGGCGAGTTCCTGCTCCACGAGGACGGGAACCACGGCTGCGCGAACGTGCCCTACAAGACCCGACCGGTGGCGGCGGACTGGCTTCGCGAGCAGCTCGGATGACCGGGATCGCAATGGTCGGGACGGGCATGTGGGCGCCCCGCCTGGCGGCGGCCGCGGAGCGCGCCGGGCTCGAGCTCGTCACGTGCTTCAGCCGCGACGAGGCGAGACGCGCGGAGTTCGCACAGCGCTTCGGTTGCCGGGCCGCGGCGAGCCTCGAGGATGCGATCGAAGACGCGGGCGTCGAGGGGGTCGTGCTCGTGACCCCGAACGACGTGCACGAGGAGCAGGCGCTGGCGTGCGCGGA
>DASUQG010000125.1:0-6219 GCA_036280695.1 Thermoleophilaceae bacterium | reverse complement strand
CCTCACTGGGAAAGATTCATGAGTTGTACCAGTCAGCGGCGCGTTTTGCTCTAAGACTCCTGAGCATGAGGCGACCGGCTCGAACCGTCGCGCTTCTTCCCCCTCGGCTCACGGGCGGATCTCGCCGAGTCCGACGCCGGGGACTCGAAGTGCATCATGACCACGCGGGTCCGCATCGACGTGCTATCCGAGCCCTTGATCCGCTCAGCGCTCCGCGCCTGGATCTTCTCGGTCTCGTCGAGTGCACGGTTCAGGAGGTCGGTGATCTCCTTCCAACCGGTCTCATCGAGCTCGAGGGCGCTGCGGGACAGGTGGCGGTCGGCGTGCGCCTCGAACGTCCCGGCCTTGATGGCGTCCGAGACGTCCTCCCAGACCATCTGAAGCGCGACGTCGGTCACCGCCTGGCGGCCGGACTGCGGCAGCTTCTTCCAGTCCCGATCAGTGAAGAACGGCCGAACGATCGCCCGGTAGTAGTGCTCGATGGCGCCGCGCCGCTGAGCCGTGCTGACCAGCTCGATGCAGCCGAGATCCTGAAGCGCACGGACGTGGTAGCTCACGTTCGGGAGCCGCTCGTCGATCAGCTCAGAGATCTCGTTCGGGCTCGCGACGCGCTCGTTGAGGATCGCGAGGATGCGCGTGCGCATCGGGTGCGAAAGGGCCTTGGCCAGCCGCGGGTCAACCAGGTCCATCGTTTGGCGAGCCATGAAGCGACCTTAATCGAAAGTCCGTGCCCGTGACCCGAGTAGCGGGCGACGACACGTCGATCCAGTTCGACGCGTTCGCGCCGCACTACGACGCGTTCACCTCGGGCTCGGACTATGAGCGCTGGACGGAGTGCGTGCTCGCGCACGCGTGCTCCCACGGACTCGCGGGGCAGACCCTGCTCGACGTGGCGTGTGGCACCGGAAACAGCTTGATCCCGTTCCTGGCGCGAGGCTTCGACGTGGTCGGCTGTGACTCCTCGAGCGCGATGCTCGCCGAGGCCGCGCGTAAGGCGCCGCAGACCCAACTGGTCCTCGCGGACATGCGCGAGCTTCCGGCGCTCGGCCGCTTCGACCTCGTCACCTGCATCGACGAACCGCTCAACTACCTGGCGACGGAGTCGGACCTGGTCGCCGCCTTCAGGTCGATCGCGGCGAATCTGGCCCCGGACGGGCTCACGGTCTTCGACCTGAACTCGCTGCTGACCTACCGCACCACATTCGCGCACGACGACGTGAGCGAGAGCGACGACGGAAGAGTGTTCGCGTGGCGGGGTGAATCGTCGGGGGACGCTGAACCAGGCTGCGAGGCGTGCGCGTGGATCGACGTCTTCGTACCCGCGCCGGATGGCTCGTACGACCGTGTCCGCAGCCGCCACGTGCAACGTCACTTCCCGCGCGAGCGGGTGGTCGCGTTGCTCGCTGACGCGGAGCTCGAGCCGGTCGCGATAAGCGGCGTGCTGTACGACGGCACGCCGGTGGCGGATGCCGACGAGCTCCGCCACCTCAAGATCCTGTACACGGCGAGACGCGCGAAGGGAGGTGCTGCCCAGTGACGATCAAGAAGACCGACAAGCCGGTGCTCCCGGTCCTGTCGACGACGAAGGTGTCGTAAGCGACCGCGGCTCTGCCCGGCCCGGCCCAGGGCCGGGCGAACCGCCGCAGCGAAGGGAGCGGCGTGCAACGGCCACGCCTGAAGCGGACCAGGGAGTCACTGACAACCGCGGCCGGCGACATCTACCTATTGCGCGCCGGCGAGGAATCCGACCTCGTAATCGAGCAGCCCGACGCGACGACGCGCCTGCTCCTCGGCGCGCTCGACGGGAGCCGGACCCGGGGCGAGCTCGAGCACGAGTACGGGGCGGATCACGTGGGCGAGGTGCTCGGGCTGCTCTCGGGGCTGGGCCTTCTCGACGACGCGGCCGACGACGCCCGAGTAACAGTCCGCGAGCGAGCGCGCTATGACCGTCAGCTGCGCTACTTCAGCGATGTCTCGAGTGGATCGCTGCCTGCCTCGGAGTACCAGCGGCGGCTCCGCGAGGCGCGCGTGCTGATGCTCGGGATCGGCGGGCTCGGCAGCTGGGCGTCCTACGCGCTCGCCTGCTGCGGTGTGGGCGAGCTCACGCTGTTGGACGGCGACGTGGTGGAAGAGAGCAACTTCAACCGGCAGATCCTCTACCGCGAGCGCGACCTCGGGCGCCCGAAGGTCGAGGCGGCGGCGGAGGCAATCGGCGCGTTCGACTCCTCGTGCCGGCTGACGCCGGTGGCGCGCGTGCTCGATAGCGGGGCCGCGGTGCAAGACGCGGTCGAGGGGTTCGACTTTGTGGTGAACGGTGCGGACTGGCCGGCACATGACATCGAGCGCTGGGTGAACGCGGCGTGCTTCGCAGCCGGCGTGCCTTTCATCACGATGAGCCACTCGCCGCCGGCCGCCCGAGTGGGGCCGCTGTATCTGCCAGGCACGACGGGCTGCTTCGAGTGCCAGGAGCGAACCTATCGCGACGAATACCCCCTCTACGACGAGCTCGTCGACCAGCGCCGGGGACGGCCGTCGGAGGCGGCGACGCTGGGACCGGTATGCGCGTTCATCGGCGGCCAGGTGGCGCTCGAGACCCTTCACCAGCTCACCGGCGTGTGTGCGCCGGCCTCGCTCGGCACGGCCTACATCTATGACCTGCGCACGATGGAGGTCACGCGCGAGCCGGTGCCGCGGCTGGCCGACTGCCCGGTGTGCGGCGGCCTGTGACACGCGACCAGTCCCGCGCGGCGCCTTCGCCACATGCATTGGCCGGTGCACGCCTCGGGCCCGAAGCACGGGACGTGGTCGCGTGAGACGGGAAGGCCGGCGCGCGGCGGATTCACCCCGCCGTTCCGTCCGCGGCCAAACGTATGTTCGATGGCGAACAGATAAAGCGCCCCGGCGACGCGACCACGTCCCGGGGCATGGCACCGAAGACAGAGCTTCGGCGCATCACCACGATACGCCCCCGCACAACCGCTGACGCGGCCTGCCTACGCGTGCCTCGACGACAGGGGGATGGCAATGGCGCGCGTGTCGGTGGAGGTTCCGTCGGAGCTCGTTGGTCCCCTCCGCGAGACCGTGTTGCTGCTCTATCAGGCCACGGCGGAGTCGCTCCAGCTCTCGCTGAGGGCGCACGCAGAGGACCGCGGTTCGCTGGAGGAGGTTGCCGCGCACCGGGCGCGACTGGCGGAGCTGGATGCGCTGGCGGCGAGCCTCGGCTGGCGGGCCGGCCGCCCCGGCCGTCCGGCGGCGACTCCCGGCTCGCGGCGGCTCAACGCCCCCGCCGAGCTGCTTCACGATGCCTTCTACGGCGCGTTGCTCGATGCCGGGGAGCGCCTCTCGACCACCGTGGACCGCGCCTGGCGCGACGAGCTGCCGCTCGAGCGCGTCCAGGAGGCCGCGGCCGAGGTGCTGGCGCTCCACCGTCTGCTGCGGCTCTTGGAGCTGTCGGGCGGGGGCCCTCGCTGACGGCTACCGCGAGGACGAGGACGACGAGGAGGACGCGGTCTGAGGCGCGTCCTCGCCGTGGCGGTAGAACTCGACCGGCTCGGCGGTCAGCGGCGTGTTCTCGAGGATGAGGTCGGCCGCCTTCTCCGCGGTCATCATCACGGGCGCGTAGATGTTGCCGTTCGTCACGTACGGGAACACCGAGGCGTCAACCACGCGCAGGCCCTCGACCCCGTGCACGCGCATGCTCAGCGGGTCGACCACCGACATGTCGTCCGTGCCCATCCTGCAGGTGCACGACGGGTGCAGCGCGGTCTCAGCGTCCTTCGCCACCCAGTCGAGGATCTGCTCGTCGGACTCGACCTCCGCCCCGGGCGACAGCTCGCCGCCGCTGAACGGCTCGAACGCGGCTGCCCCGAGGATCCTGCGCGTGACCCGGATGGCCTCGATCCACTCGCGCCGGTCATTCTCCGTCGACAGGTAGTTGAAGAGGAGCGCGGGCTTCACGCGCGGATCGCTGCTGATGGCCTTGCAGGTGCCGCGAACGTCGGAGTACATCGGCCCCACGTGGACCTGGTAGCCGTGCCCGCCGCCGCCCTCCGGCAGCGTCCCGTCGTAGCGCACCGCGATCGGCAGGAAGTGGTACATCAGGTTCGGGTACTTCACCTCGTCGTTGCCGCGCACGAAGCCGCCCGCCTCGAAGTGGTTCGTGGCGCCGGGTCCGCTCTTGCGTAGCAGCCACTCAAGGCCCACGGCCGGGCGCCTCTTCATCGCGAAGTACGGCGCCATCGTGACCGGCTGGGTCGCGCTGTGCTGGATGTAGACCTCGAGGTGGTCCTGGAGGTTCTCGCCCACGCCGGGAACGTCGGCCACCACGTCGATGCCGAGCGCGCCGAGCTCGCTCGCCGCGCCCACGCCGGAGAGCTGGAGCAGCTGGGGCGAGTTGATCGCGCCGCCGCACAACACCACCTCGCCGGCCCGGACGGTGCGGCCGCCGCGGCCGCGCCGCGAGTACTCGACGCCCACCGCGCGCTCGCCCTCGAACACGATCTTGGTGGCGAACGCCCTCGTCTCGACAGTCAGGTTCGGCCGCTTCATGACCGGGTGCAGGTAGGCGCGCGCGGCCGAGAGCCGCTTGCCGTTGTGCACGTTGCGGTCGAACTTGGCGAAGCCCTCCTGGCGGTAGCCGTTCACGTCGTCGGTGAGCGAGTAGCCGGCCTGTTGCACGGCCTCGAAGAAGGCGTCGAATAGCGGCCCCTTCGCGGGACCGCGCTCGAGGACGAGCGGGCCGTCGTGGCCGCGGAACGGGTCGTCCGGCGCCGCCGCGAGGCAGTTCTCCATGCGCTTGAAGTACGGCAGGCAGTGGGCGTGGTCCCAGGTCTCCATCCCCGGGTCGGACGCCCAGCGCTCGTAGTCCATCGGGTTGCCGCGCTGGAAGATCATGCCGTTGATCGAGCTCGACCCGCCGAGCACCTTCCCGCGCGCGTGGTACACGCGCCGCCCGCCCATGTACGGCTCGGGCTCCGACTCGTACTTCCAGTCGTAGAAGCGACTGCCGATCGGGAACGCGAGCGCGGCCGGCATGTGGATGAAGACGTCCCACGGATAGTCCGAGCGCCCAGCCTCCAGCACCAAGACCCGGGTCCCCGGATCGGCCGAGAGGCGGTTGGCGAGCGCGCTGCCCGCCGAGCCGCCCCCGACGATCACGAAGTCCCAGTGTTCGCTCACGAGCTCGCGGCCAACTCCTGCTTCGGCGTCTCCTTCTTCGGGTCGATGAACGGCTTCTCGACCACCACCGCCGAGGCCATCCCCTCCGGCCGCTCCACCTCGAGCTCCGTGCCGAGCTCGGACTGCTCGGTCGGGACCATCGCGTAGCCGATGTTCTTCTCGAGCCGCGGCGAGAAGCAGGCCGAGGTGATCTTCCCGATGCGGCTGCCGTCCTTGTGGACCGGGAACACGTCGATCATCGAGCCGTCGTTGTACGAGCCGAGCTGCTCGCCACCGATCTCGACGCCCACAAGCTTGCGCTTGGGGCCCTCCTCCTTGATCTTGTGCAGGGCCTCCCTGCCGATGAAGTCGGTGCCCGACTCGAGGTCCACCATCCAGTCGTAGCCCATGCCGACCTCGTAGGGATTCGTGTCGTACCACATGTCGCAGGTGGGGCCGAGGGCAAGGATGCCGCCTTCGATGCGGCGGATGTGGCACGGGCCGATCACCTCGAGCCCGTGCGGCTTGCCCGCCTCGAGCACGGCGTCCCAGAGCTTTACGCCGTTCTTGCTGGCGTCGTACAGGTAGATCTCGAAGCCGAGCTCAGCCGTGTAGCCGGTGCGCGAGACGAGCACCTTCATCCCGTCGAGCTCGTACGGACGCAGGTAGTAGTAGGGGATCTCGAGGATGCTGTCGCCGAACAGATCGACCATCACGTCCTTCGACTTCGGCCCCTGCACCTGTACCGGCCCGACGTCGATCTCCTTGATCGTCACGTCGTGGCCCGACTTGTAGGCCACGCCGCGTGCCCACAGCTCCACGTCGCTGTCTGCGAGCGAGAGCCAGAAGCGGTTCTCCTCCACGCGCAGCAGGACGGGGTCGTTGATGATCCCGCCGTCGGGCAGGCAGAGGAAGACGTATTTGCACTGCTCGACCGCGCACTTGTTCAGGTCGCGCGCGACGAGCAGGTTGGTGAACTCGAAGGCGTCCGGCCCGCTGATCTCGATCTGGCGCTCCACGCCGACGTCCCACAGGGTGACCCCGTTCAGGAGGTGCCAGTAC
>DASUQG010000124.1:0-2910 GCA_036280695.1 Thermoleophilaceae bacterium | reverse complement strand
CTCGCGGTGCTCGGGACGGCGGTGGCGATGGCCGCGCTCGGGTTCGCCGACGACATCATCAAGCTGCGCAAGCGCCGCTCGCTCGGGGTGTCGGGGAGGACCAAGCTGATCGTCCAGGCGCTCACCGCGATCGCGCTCTGGCTCGTGGTGACGGAGTACGTGGGGCTGAACGACACGCTGCGGTTGCGCTTCATCGACGCCTCGGTCGATCTCGGCTACGTCTACCCCGTGCTGATCTTCCTCGTGCTGGCGGGCGCCACGAACGGCGTGAACCTCACCGACGGCCTCGACGGCCTCGCCGCCGGCTGCGCGGCGATCGTCTTCCTCACCTACACGGCGATGACGTTCATCACCCACGGCCAACAGGACCTCGCCCTGCTGAGTGCGTCGCTGGTCGGCGCCTGCGTCGGTTTCCTCTGGTTCAACTCGTTCCCCGCGTCGGTGTTCATGGGGGATACCGGCTCGCTCGGGCTGGGCGGCGCGATCGCCGCGCTTGCCGTCATGACCAAGACCGAGCTGCTGCTGATCCTGATCGGCGGCATCTTCGTGATCGAGGCGCTGTCCGTGGCGGTCCAGGTGATCGCGTTCCAGCGCTTCCGGCGGCGCGTCTTCCTGATGGCTCCGATCCACCACCACTTCGAGCTGGCTGGATGGTCGGAGACGAAGATCATCCTGCGCTTCTGGATCGTCGCCGCGATCTGCGCGGCGATCGGCTTCACGCTCTACCAGGCCTCGATCCCGTGAGGCCGGCCCTCCCGGAGGGGCCATATCTCGTCGTCGGGCTGGCCCGTTCCGGGGTGGCCGCGGCGCGCATGCTTGCCGCGCACGGTGAGGTGGTCGGGACCGACTCCGGCACGCCGGAGGTGCCGGGCGACATCCAGGCGCAGCTCGGCGTGGACGGCGTGGAGCTCCTCGAGCGCGTGGCCTGCGTCGTGAAGAGCCCCGGCGTGCCGAACGAGGCGCCGGTGATCGTGGCCGCGCGCGAGCGCGGGCTGCCGGTGCTGGGTGAGCTCGAGCTGGCCTGGCGGCTGCTGCCCAACCGTTTCGTGGCGGTCACGGGCACGAACGGGAAGACGACCACCACTGAGCTGCTCGGGGCGATCTGGCGCGAGGCCGGCCTGCCGGTGGCGCTCGCGGGGAACGTCGGTACGCCGCTGTCCTCGCTCGTGGGGCAGGCGGAGGCGGAGGCAACGGTCGTCTGCGAGGTTTCGAGCTTCCAGGCAGAGGACTCGGACGCCTTCGCCCCCGACACCGGGCTGCTCCTGAACGTGACCGAGGACCACCTCGACCGTCACGGCACGTTCGAGGCATATCGCGAGGCCAAGCTGCGCATGTTCGCGAACCAGACCCCTGACCAGGTGGCGGTCGTGCCGCCCGGCGTGGAGGTGCCGGGCAACGCGCGTCGCGTGGAGTTCGGCGCGCTCCCGCTTGCCGCGGGGGAGATCCGGCTGCGCGGAGCCCACAACCTCGAGAACGCGATGGGCGCCTCGGCGGCTGCGATCGCGTCGGGCGTGGCGGAGGAGGCCGTGGTGGCTGCGCTGCGCACGTTCCCCGGGGTGCCGCACCGGCTCGAGGAGGTCGGCTCGGTGAACGGCGTGCTGTACGTGAACGACTCCAAGGCCACGAACGTCTCCTCCGCGCTGCGCGGCATCGAGGCCTTCGACGGCGGCGTGCACGTGATCCTGGGCGGCAGCCTCAAGGGCGGCGGCTTCGATGGCCTACGCGAGGCGGTGGCGTCGCGCTGCGCGGCGGCGTACCTGATCGGCGAGGCGGCGGACCGGCTCGAGCAGGACCTCGCCGGCACGGTGCCCCTCCATCGATCGGGCGACCTCGCCACGGCCATGCGCGCCGCCAGCGCGGCGGCGAAGCCGGGCGAGGTGGTGCTGCTGTCGCCCGCCTGCGCCAGCTTCGACCAGTTCCGCGACTACGAGGAGCGCGGCGAGCGCTTCCGGGCGCTCCTCCCGCGGGGATGAATCCGGGGCTCGCCGTAGAAAACCGTCTGGATGCCGCGGAAGCGCCCGGTCGAGTATTCGATCCTCTACACAGCCACGCTCTGCCTGCTCGCGGGCGGGGCCGTGATGGTGTACTCCGCGAGCTCGGCCGAGTCGCTCCTCTCGGGGCCGGGCGACGCCTCCTACTACCTGAAGCGCTACGTGCTGTTCGCGGTGGCGGGAATGGTGCTTCTGCATTTCGCCTCCCGGCACGGGCTGAGGGTGATCCGCGCGCTCACGCCGCTCCTGCTGATGTCGTCGTTCGGGCTGACGATCGCCGTGATGCTCCCCGGCGTGGGCGTGACCGTGAACGGCGCGACGCGCTGGCTCGGGGCCGGGCCGATCCAGTTCCAGCCGTCCGAGCTCTTGAAGGTCTCGCTCGTGCTGTACGCCGCGCAGCTGCTCGCCGCGCGGCCGCAGTCCACCCGCACCGTCGCCACGCTCACGAAGCCGCTGCTGCTCGTGGTGGGCGCGGCATGCGCGCTGCTGATGAAGCAGCCCGACATGGGCACCACCATGGTGATCTGCTTCGCGATCGGGGCGCTGCTGGTGGCGGCGGGCACGCCGATCCGCAACCTGGTGCTGATCGGCGGCGTG
Organism: Thermoleophilaceae bacterium; assembly: GCA_036280695.1. Lineage (GTDB taxonomy): Bacteria > Actinomycetota > Thermoleophilia > Solirubrobacterales > Thermoleophilaceae > JACVRW01. The sequence goes on along the minus strand of DASUQG010000124.1, from coordinate 322 downwards.
CTCGTGTTCCTCGCCACCGTGCTGGCAATCGCGGAGCCCTACCGGCGCGAGCGGCTGTTCTCGTTCCTGGACCCGTTCGCGGACGCCGGCGACAGCGGCTTCCAGGCCGTGCAGGCGCTCACGGCGATCGGGTCGGGCGGCTTCTTCGGAGTCGGCCTCGGGGAGTCGGTCCAGTAGATCTTCTTCCTGCCCGAGGCGCACACGGACATGATCCTGGCGATCATCGGCGAGGAGCTCGGGCTGCTCGGCATCCTCGGCCTGATCGGGCTCTACGGGATGATCGGCTACGCGGGACTGCGGGTGGCGAAGCTCGCGCGCGACC
>DASUQG010000123.1:0-7363 GCA_036280695.1 Thermoleophilaceae bacterium | reverse complement strand
GGGCGCCACGTCGAAGCGCTCCTCCGCGCTGGCTCGGCAGCGCGCCGGGTCGATCTCGTCCAGGCGTTCCACCGCCTCGGCCATCCCGTGCTCGTCCTCGACCACGAAGCCGGTCTCCCCGTCCAGCACGAGTTCCGGCGCCGAGCCCTCGGGGAACGCGATCACCGGTGTGCCGCACGCCATCGCCTCGGTCATCACGAGCCCGAAGGGCTCAGGCCAGCGGATCGGCATCAGGAGCGCCCGGGCGCCGGCGTAGAGGTCGCGCTTCTCCTCCCCCACCTCGCCGACGTAGCGCACGCTGTCGTCGTCGATGTGCGGCTTGACCTCGCGCTCGAAGAAGTCGTGCTGCCCGGGCTGCACCGGCCCGGCGAGCACGAGACGTACGCCGGCCTCCTGAGCGGCGGCGATCGCCCGCTGCGGGCCCTTGTCGTCGTTGAACCGGCCGATCCAGAGCAGGTAGTCGTCCTTGTCCTCGCGGAACGGGAAGTCGCCGACCACGATCGGGTTGCCGATCACGGCCACGATGTCGAGCCCGTCGGGCGCCTGCTCGGCCTGGTAGCGGCTGAGCGCCACCGCGCTCGCCTTGTGCGCGTGGCGCGCGTAGAACGCCGACGTGTCCTCCGTAAACGGGCCGTGCAGCGTGTGGACCAAGGGGGTGTCGATCCGGTCGGCGAACGCGAACGCGGTGAAGCCGCAGTGGTCGTGCAGCACGTCGAAGGGCGGGTCGGACTGCTCCATGCGCGCGAACGTGCTCGCCACGTGGTCCGACTCGTACAGGGCGGTTTCGATGGAGTCGGGCTGCGGGCTCTCGAGCGGCGACAGGACCCGGGCGCGCGAGCGCGTGCCGGGCGCGGCGAACAGCGTCACGAAGTGCCCGCGCTCGGTGAGCTGGGCGGCGAGCAGTGCCACGACCTGCTCGATCCCTCCATAGCCCGGCGGAGGGATCTCGATCCAGGGCGGGGCGAGCATTGCGATCTTCATGGAATCCTTTCCATCGGCGACCTGTACCCAGCGGGGGCGGCTGCAATGCTGCTTTGATGGATAGTCCGCTCGGCGAGCTGGGGAACCTCGCCGACACGATCGTCATCAAGGACGGCAACGTCTTCCTGGTTGCCATGCGCGACGGCCGCCTGCCGGCCGACGCTGAGCATCCGCTCGGGCTCTGGTTCAGGGACTGCCGCTTCCTGTGCGTGCACGAGCTCCGCATCTGCGGGCAGCTGCCGCGCCTGCTCACCGCGACTGACGCCGCGGGGACGCAGGCGGTCCACGAGCTCACGAACCCAGACCTCGCGCTGGCCGATGGCCGCAACCTGCCGGGCGAGTCGCTGCGGCTGCGCGTGGAGCGAACCGTGGAGGCGGCGGGCGCGCTGCGGCAGCGGATCTCCATTCGGAGCTACCACCGGCACGCGATGCGGCTCCCGGTGGAGCTGCGGCTCGGAGCGGACTTCCAGCCGATGCTCGAGCTGCGCGGAATCGTTCCGAAGCACGAGCGGCCGGCCCCCGACGCCGGGGCGGACGGCTTCTCCCTGGTGGGGCGCGACGGTGTGCGCCGGACCACCGCGATACACGCGGCGCCGGCGCCGCGCTGGGTCGAGGGCGGGTCGCTCGTCTTCGACCTCGAGCTCGAGCCGCGCGGCGCGATCGACCTGATCCTGGACTTCGAGGTGTCGGAGCACAGCAACGGCGAGGTGCCCAAGCGCATCCCGCGCCGCCGCGACGAGGGCCGCGCCGGCGTGACCACCGACGACCAGCTGTTCAACCGCATCCTCGAGCGGTCACTGGACGACCTGGATCTGCTCCACTCCGAGCTCGACGGGCAGTCGTACTACGCCGCGGGCGTGCCCTGGTTCGCCACGCTCTTCGGCCGCGACAGCCTGATCACCTCGTTCGAGATGCTGTCGTTCGTCCGCGGCATCGCCGAGCAGACGCTGAGGCTGCTGGCCGGCAGGCTCGGGCAGGAGTACAACGACGAGCGCGACGAGGAGCCCGGCAAGGTCCTCCACGAGCTGCGCGTGGGCGAGCCGGCCACGCTCGGCGAGACCCCGTTCGCGCGCTACTACGGCTCGGTGGACGCCACGCCGCTGTTCCTGTGCCTGCTGGGGCGGCACGCCGACTGGTCCGGCAATCTCGACCTCTTCCGCGAGCTGCGCGGGCCCGCCGAGGCCGCGCTCGAGTGGATCGACCGCTACGGCGACCTCGACGGCGACGGCCTCGTCGAGTACCAGCGGCGCTCCTCCAACGGGCTCGTGACGCAGGGCTGGAAGGACTCCGCCGACGGCGTCCCCGACGACGACGGCGAGCCGCTCGGGTCGCCGGTGGCGCTCGTGGAGGTGCAGGGCTACGTGATCCGCGCCAAGCGGCTGATGGCCCGCATGTTCGAGCTCGACGGCGACGGGGCTCGAGCCGAGCGCCTGCGCGCCGACTCCGACGCGCTGGAGGCGGCGCTGGAGCGCTTCTGGCTCCCCGACCCCGGCTGCTACGCGATCGGGCTCGACGGCGACAAGCGGCCGGGCTCCGGGCTGACCTCGAACCAGGGCCACCTGCTGTGGGCAAACGCGGTGGACGACGAGCGGGCGCGCGGCATCCGCGACGTCCTGATGTCGGACGACATGTTCACGGGCTGGGGAGTGCGGACGCTCGCCGAGAGCCACCCCGCATACAACCCGGTCGGCTACCACACCGGCTCCGTGTGGCCGCACGACAGCGCGCTGATCGCGTTCGGACTGCGCCGATACGGCTTCGACGAGGACTTCACGCTGATCTTCGAGGGCCTGCTCGAGGCGGCCTCGCGCTTCGACGACTACCGGCTGCCGGAGCTGTTCGGCGGCTTCTCGCGCGAGGAGTTCGACGAGCCGGTGCCCTACCCGGTGGCCTGCCAGCCGCAGGCGTGGGCGGCGGGGTCGATCCCGTTCCTGCTCAAGTGGGGGCTCGGCCTCAGCCCGGACGCGCTCGAGAACCGGCTCGCGGTGGTGCGGCCGTCGCTGCCGCGCTGGCTCAACCGGGTCGAGCTGACCGGGCTCGCGCTGGGCAACGCCCGCATCGACCTGGTCTTCGAGCGCGCGGGCGAGCACGTGACGCTGGCGGACGCCCGCATCGAGGGCGACGCCGAGGTTGTGCTCGAGATCGCGGCCGACCGCCGCGGCCTCAAGGACCCCTGAGCGGGCGCACCGCCGGACCCTCGATGACCTCACCCGTGGCGGCGAAGCGCGAGCCGTGGCAGGGGCAGTCCCACGTGCGCTCGGCGGAGTTCCAGTTCACGATGCAGCCGAGGTGCGTGCAGCGCGCCGACAGCTCGTGCAGGGTGCCGTCGTCATCGCGATAGGCGGCTCGCTGGCCGAGCCCCGCGCCGACGATGCGCCCCTCCCCCGGCGCGATCTCGTCGACGCTGCCGCGCTTGACCACGCGATCGCCGAAGAAGCGGAGCGCCACGTTCGAGTTCTCCTTGACGAACGAGGCGGCGCCCGCCTTCGGCCGCAGCCGCTGCGGGTTGAAGAGCCCCGCCCACTCGTGCTCGCGCCCGGCGATCTGCGCGGCCAGCAGCTCCGCCGCCGCGGTGCCCATCGCGAGGCCCCACTTGCGGAAGCCGGTGGCCACCCACACGTTCGACGACAGCGGGTCGTGGCGCCCGACGTACGGCACGCCGTCCGCGGGCATGTGGTCCTGCGTGGCCCAGCGCAGCTCAGGCTCGATCCCGAAGCGCTCACGCGCCCACGCCTCGAGCCGGGCGTAGCGCTCGGCGGCGTCAGCCTGGCCGGTCTTGTGGCTCTCGCCGCCCACGAGCAGCCACTCGCCGTGTGCCCGGATCGAGTGCGCGGGCTGCTCGGTGGACAGGTACATAGCGGCGGGCGCCTCGTTGGTGCGGCCGGCCACCACGTAGGAGCGCTCGGGATGGCAGCGGGCGAAGTACAGCCCGCGGTCCAGGAAGGGCAGGTGAGTGGCCACGACCACGTGTCCCGCGGTCACCGTCGCGCCGACGGCGGTCCGCACGCGATCGCCCTGCAGGTGGGTCGCCCTCGTGCCCTCGTGCAGCGGACCGTCGAGCGCCGCAGCGATGCCGTCGAGGTACTTCACCGGGTGGAACTCGGCCTGGTCGTCGAAGCGCACGGCACCCTCCACCGGGAACGGGAGATCGAGGTCCTGGGCGTAGGACGCAGGAAGCCCGAGCTTGCGCGCCAGCTCCGCCTCGGCGCGCACCCGGTCGAGGTCCGAGCCTGACTCGGTGTACGTGTAGTTCGGCTTGCGGCGCAGATCGCAGTCGATGCCGAGCTCGTCGGTGAGCTCGAACACCCGCGCGATCCCCGCCTCGTTCGCCGCGCCGTACGTACGTGCCGCATCCATGCCGAGGCTCCCGGCCAGCCTTCCGTACGTGAGTCCGTGCAGCGAGCTCAGCTTCGCGGTGTTGTAGCCGCTCGCGCCCGCGGCCACGCGCCGCGCCTCGAGCACCGCCACGCGCGCGCCCTGGCGCTCGAGCAGCAGCGCCGTCGTGAGCCCGACGATGCCGGCGCCCAGCACGGCCACGTCCACGGTCACGTCGCGGTCGAGCGGCGCTCGCGCCGGCCGCGTGACGTCCTGGAACCAGAGTGAGCCCACCACCGGCTCGCTCGCTACCCGGTTTGCCCGGCGTCCACACCGGGGCATAGGTGTCGCGTCGTGCGCGCGATGCCCGTCCTCTGCGCCTGCCTGTTCGCGCTTGGCCTGCCAGCTTGCGGAGCGGCGGACCGCGAGCGCGACGCGGCGGCGGTGGCGGCGCGCTTCCACGCCGCCCTCGAAGCCCGGGACGGCGAGGCCGCCTGCAGCGAGCTCAACCCCGAGACCGCCTCGAAGCTCGAGCAGCAGGAGAAGAAGCCGTGCGAGGACGCGGTCCTGGCGCTCGAGCTGCCCACCGGCGGCACCATCGCAGACGCCCGCGTATACGTGACGAGCGCGTTCGCCCAGCGCGCGGAGGGCGGCACCGACTTCCTCGACGAGGGTCCGGACGGCTGGCGAATCTCGGCCGCCGGGTGCGAGCCGACCGCGCCGTCACAGCCCTACGACTGCGAGCTGGAGAACTGACATGCGAGCGATATTCGTCCTCTACCTGTGCGTCATCACAAGCGGAATCCTCTTCTACACGGCCATCGGGCTGATCCACAACTGAGCATGCGCCGCTTCCTGAAGGAGAACAGCCTGTCGATCGTGTTCCTCGCGCTGTTCCTCGCCGCGCTGGTGGGACAGGCGATCGCAGGGCACGCGGACTTCAACGACAACGCGGTCAGCCACGGCGACCCGACCATCTCACTCGGGCGCTACATCGTGTCCTCAGATTTCGGCGCCGCCGTGATGGAGAACTGGCAGTCGGAGTATCTCCAGTTCACGCTCTTCATCCTGCTCACGGTCTGGCTCCTGCAGCGCGGCTCGCCCGAATCCAAGGAGCTCGACAATGCGGGCCGCGAGTCCGACCAGGCGCAGAAGGTCGGTCCCTACGCGCAGCAGAACTCTCCGCGCTGGGCGAAGCTGGGAGGGATCCGCCGCACGCTCTACGAGAACTCCCTCGTGCTCGTGATGGGCACGTTCTGGCTAGGGACCTGGCTCGCCCAGTCGGTCACGGGGACCGCGCAGTACAACGCCGAGCAGCTCGACCACCAGCAGGACCCGGTCGGGTGGTCGCACTACATCACCACCGCGGACTTCTGGGAGAGCACGCTTCAGAACTGGCAGTCCGAGTTCCTGGCGGTGGGGTCGATGGCGATCCTCGCCGTGTACCTGCGCCAGCGCGGCTCGCCCGAATCGAAGCCAGTCGGCGCCCCCCACGGCGCAACTGGCGTGGAGGGCTGAAACCGGACTAGTCGGGCTCCTCGTCGCCTACTGGTCGGGAGACGCGGCCGAGATGTCGGCGAGCGTCGAGTCGGGCTCGCGCTCCACCGCGAGGTCGCCGAGCGAGACGATCCCGACCGGGCGGCCGTTCTTCACAACGGGCAGCCGGCGGATGTCGTGCTCGCGCATCATCAGCAGGGCGTCGTCCACGCTCGCCTCCGGCTCGATGGCCTGGACGCCGGTGGTGGCGATCTCGCCGACGGTCGTGGACTCCGCGTCCCGGCCCTCGGCCACGGCGCGCACCGCGATGTCGCGGTCGGTCACGATGCCCGTGACCTGGCCGTCCTCGACGACGACCGCGTCGCCGATGTCGTTGTCGTTCATCACGCGCGCGGCGTCTCGGACGCTGTCGTCCACCTTCACCGTGCGCGGGTTGGTGGTCATGATCTCTTCCACTGTTCGTGCCATGGGCTTCGCGTACCCGACGCCCCTCGCACCAATCAGCTTTGACCACCCTTTCCGTGGGTTTAGTAACCAAGAGGCGGGGAGACAATCGACATAGGGGGACGGGGCATAGTCGCCACAGCGGTTGAGCACCGGACCTGACTGTCAACAACCGACGGGAAGGTCCCATCCATATGACCGCTGCCACACTCGCGCTTCCGCGTACCCCGCGGACTCCTCGCCGAGCACCATGTGCCGGCGCCGACGTGCGCGAGACCGAGCGCCTGCTGCTGGTGCGCTACCACGAACACGGAGACCTCGCCGCGCGCGAGGAGCTCGTGGAGCGCTTTCTGCCGCTGGCGCGCGATCTCGCACTGCGCTACACGTACACGGACGAGCCGTTCGACGACCTGCTTCAGGTGGCGAGCCTCGGCCTGATCAAGGCGATCGACCGCTTCGAGCCCGGTCGCGGCTCGAAGTTCACGAGCTACGCCGCGCCCACCATCCTCGGCGAGTTGAAGCGCCACTTCCGCGACAAGGGCTGGTCGCTGCACGTGCCGCGCGACCTTCAGGAGCGCACGCTCGCTGTGAGCCGCGCGACGGAGGTGCTCTCGAAGGAGCTGGGCCGCTCGCCGAAGGTGCGCGAGGTGGCCGAGCACCTCGGCTGCTCGGTGGAGCAGGTGCTGGAGGCGCAGGAGGCGTCGGCCAGCTACGAGGCGGCCTCGCTCGATGCCCCCGCCGCGCGCGACGACGGCGAGTCCGCGTCGCTGGTTGACCTCCTCGGCGGCGAGGACGAAGCCTACGAGCTGGTGGAGGACCGCGAGGCGATCGCGAGCACGTGGCACGACCTGCCCGACGTCGAGCGCCAGGTGCTCGAGCTGCGCTTCATGCACGACCTGACGCAGCGCGAGATCGGCGAGCGGATCGGCTACTCGCAGATGCACGTGTCGCGGCTGCTGCGCCGCGCGCTGACCCGGCTGGAGACGGCTGCAGCCGCCGCCTGAGCGAGAGCGCGTTGTCCACCGCGAAGCCCTCCCAGTCGTTGTTGAAGTAGACGAGGACCTCGGCCCGGCGGCGCCACTCGGTGATCTGCCGGGCCCACTCGTCCAGCTCGGTCTCCGAATAC
>DASUQG010000122.1:0-3033 GCA_036280695.1 Thermoleophilaceae bacterium | reverse complement strand
AGGAAGGCCTCCTGCGGCACCTCCACCCGTCCGACCTGCTTCATGCGCTTCTTGCCGGCCTTCTGCTTCTCGAGCAGCTTGCGCTTGCGGCTGATGTCGCCGCCGTAGCACTTGGCGATCACGTCCTTGCGCATCGGCTTCACCGATTCGCGGGCGATGATCTTCGCGCCGATGGCCGCCTGGATCGCGACCTCGAACTGCTGGCGGGGGATCTGCTTGCGCAGCCGCTCGGTGAGCACGCGGCCGGCCGGATAGGCCTTGTCGCGGTGCACCACCATCGACAGCGCATCGACCCTGTCGCCCGAGAGCAGGATGTCGAGCTTCACCAGGTCGCCCTCGCGCATGCCTATCAGCTCGTAGTCGAGCGAGGCGTAGCCCTTCGTGCGCGACTTCAGCTGGTCGAAGAAGTCGAGCACGATCTCGGCGAGCGGCAGGTCGTAGTGGAGCTGCACGCGCTCCTGCGAAAGGAACGTCATGTCCACATGCGTGCCGCGGCGCTCCTGGCAGAGCTCCATCACCGCACCCACGTGCTCCTTCGGCGTGAGGATGGTCGCGCGGATGTAGGGCTCCTCGATGGCCGCGATCTCCGCGCGGTCGGGCATGTCGGAGGGCGAGTGGACCACCACCTCGCTGCCGTCCGTGAGCGTCACGTCGTACTCGACGGTGGGCGCGGTGGCGAGCAGCTCGAGGTCGTACTCGCGCTCGAGCCGCTCGCGCACGATGTCCATGTGGAGCAGCCCCAGGAAGCCGCAGCGGAAGCCGAACCCGAGCGCCTCGCTCGTCTCCGGCTCCCAGGTGAGCGCGGCGTCGTTCAGCTCGAGCTTCTCGAGCGCGTCGCGCAGGTCCGGGAACTGGTTCGTCTCCACCGGGAACAGGCCACAGAAGACCATCGGCTTGATCTCGCGGTAGCCCGGCAGGGGCTCGCTCGCCGCGCTGGCCCTCGTGGTGAGCGTGTCGCCCACGCGCAGCTGCGAGACGTCCTTGATGCCCGTGATCACGTAGCCCACCTCGCCCGCGTGCAGGGCGTCGACCGGCATCATCTCCGGCCCGAAGAAGCCGATCTCGTCGATCTCGGCGTGGGTGCCGGCCTGCATGGCGACGATGGCGTCGTCCTTGCGAAGCGTGCCGTCGACCACGCGGACGTATGCGACCACGCCGCGGTACTGGTCGAACTCGGAGTCGAAGATCAGCGCGCGCGGCGGCGCGTCGACGTCGCCCTCGGGTGGAGGGACCTGCGCCACGAGCGCCTCGAGCAGCTCGGTCACGCCGTCGCCGGTCTTGGCCGAGATGCGGATCACGCCGCCCGGGTCGATGCCGATCAACTCCGAGATCTCGCCCGCCACCCGATCCGGCTCGGCGCCCGGCAGGTCGATCTTGTTCATCGCGGGGATCAGCTCGAGGCCGGAGTCGACCGCCAGGTAGGTGTTGGCGACCGTCTGAGCCTCCACGCCCTGGGATGCGTCCACCAGCAGCAGCGCGCCGTCGCACGCGGCGAGCGAGCGCGACACCTCGTAGGTGAAGTCCACGTGGCCGGGCGTGTCGATCAGGTGCAGGCGGTAGAGCTGCCCGTCCTTCGCCCTGTACTCCACCCGCACCGCCTGGGCCTTGATCGTGATGCCGCGCTCGCGTTCGAGGTCCATCGAGTCGAGCAGCTGGGGCCTGTGGTCGCGCGCGTCGACGGCCCCGGTGATCTCGAGGATCCGGTCGGCGAGCGTGGACTTCCCGTGATCGATGTGAGCGATGATCGAGAAGTTGCGGATGTTCTGTGCGGGCGATGCCACTGCGGCGTACGAGTATGGCGATGAGGCATAGTCCTGACCCGATTCGTGATCGCCACTGACATCGAAGTCGTCAAGGCGATGTTCGCCGCCTTCGCGACCCGTGACCTCCAGACGGTTCTGGACCTTGCAGACCCCGAGATCGAGTTCACGGCCGTGACCGGCGAGCACGCCGGCCGCACGGACCCGTACCGCGGGCACGACGGCCTGCGCGCGTACTTCCGCGACGTGGCCGAGGTCTGGGAGGAGTTGCGCCTGACGCCGCGCGAGTTCCGCCCGACCGGCGACCTCGTGCTGGTGACCGGGAAGGTCAGCGCCCGCTCCCGAGGGCGCACCGTCACCGGCTCCACCGGCTGGATCTGGCAGGTCCGCGACGGCAAGGTCGTGTACGGCAGGGTGTACGCGTCGGCGGCCGACGCGATCGCTGCGGTCGACGGCTCGAGCTAGGGCCGCCGCCGCGCTCGGAGCAGGTAGTCCACCTGCTCCTGCTTGCGCATGATCATGTGCTCGAGGCGGTGCTCGACCGCCTCGGAGGCGGCCTCGCGGCCGGTCGGCTCGATGGCGGCCTGGAGCGCTTCGAGCGTCTCGGACTCGCAGTCGATCAGCGAGTCGATCGCCTTGTCCGGGTCGGCCACGAACTGGATCGGAGCCACGTCAGTCGTCGGCTCGCCGCCGAGGGCCGTGATCTTCTCCACCAGGCGCGTGGCGTCCTCGAGCTCCGAGAGCGAGTGCTCGCGCATCTTCTCGGCGTGCGCCTGGTACTCGAGCCCGATCACGCTGCCCGCGACGAGCGAGTAGTGCAGCACCGAGCGGTGCTGGAGGCTGAGCGCTTTGTTGAGGCACTTGATCTGCTCCTCGACGTCCATAGTCTCTTCGGGCATGGGCCGCTTCTACCCCTGAGATCGGCCACGGCTAACAAGCAGGCGGTGGATCTGCCTCGCCTCGGGCACGCCCAGCAGCCACACGGCGGCGGCATAGGCGGCCGAGCCGGCGGCGATCGCGCCGAGCACCGACACGGCCTGGCCGGCGAGCGAGCGGCCGAGAAGGTCGTCGAGGCCCGACCAGCTCAGGTACGACACCGCGCCCAGCAGCGCGCCGGCGGCCAGCATCCGGCTCGCGGCGGACACCAGCCGCCCGCCCTCGATGCCGCCGAGCTCGCCGCGCAGGATCCAGCCCTGGGCCACGCACATCACGATCGTGCCCGCCACCGTGCCGATCACGATCCCGGCGATCTCGAACGGCTCATAGAGGGCAG
>DASUQG010000121.1:0-20844 GCA_036280695.1 Thermoleophilaceae bacterium | reverse complement strand
CAAGGTGAACCTGATCCCGTACAACCCGACCGACTCGGGCTACCGCGGCTCAGGCCGCGACGCGATCGCCGCGTTCCGCGCCGCCCTCGAGGAGCGCGGCATCCGGACCACCGTGCGGCTCACCCGCGGCCGCGACATCGCCGCGGCGTGCGGGCAGCTCGCCGCCCGCGGCTAGCCAGGAGCCTCCGAGGATCAGCACGAGGCCGGCGACGGTGAACACAGTGAAGCTCTCGTCGAGCAGCACGACGCCGTAGAAGATCGAGAACACCGGGGCGATGTAGCCCACCAGCGACGCCCGCGCGGGACCGTCGCTCGCGACGAGCGAGTGGAAGATCACGAACGCGAACCCGGTGCACACGACGCCGAGGGTGAGGAGCGACCCGACCGCGGCCAGCCCGGGCGCCGCCTCCGGCACGTGGAGCAGCCCGAGCGGAAGCGTGACCACCGCCGCGACCGCCTGGGTGCCCGCGACCGTCGCCACCGGCTCCACCCCGGCGAGATTGCGCTTGAGGTACCAGGCCGCTACGGCGTAGCCCAGGGCGGCGAGGATCACGAACATGCCGCCCACGAGTGCCTCGGCGCCGCCGCCGGCGTCCACACCGAGCAGCATCCCGACCCCGACGACCCCGATCGCCACGCCGGCGAGGCTGGCCGCGCTCGCGCGCTGCTCACCCGTGAGGGCGAAGGCGAGCAGGAAGGTGAAGATCGGCGCGCTCGCCACGAGGATGCCGGTGAGCGACGACGAGATCCGCTCCTCGCCCAGCGCGATCAGCGTGAGCGGGACCGCCACCTGGACGATCGCCAGCACGACCACAGGGCCGAAGCGGCCGCGCAGGCTCCCGAGCACACCGAGATGCGCCGCAAGGGGGACCAGCACGAACGCGGCGAGCGCGGTGCGGATCGAGACGATCGCCCAGGGCGTCACGCCGTCGTCCAGCGCGACCTTGATGAAGAGGTACGACGCCCCCCAGAACGCGCTGAGCGTCAGCAGCAGGAGGACGGAGCGCCGGGGCATCTGCTCCCAGCTAAGCAGATGGCTCCCATTAGTCCCAATGAAACCTACTTGACAGCGCGATAAGCTGTGCTGATGCTCGACGTCCGCCGGATGAAGGTCTTGCGCGAGGTGGCGGCCCGCGGCTCGTTCTCCGCGGCGGCCGAGGCGCTCAATTTCACCCAGTCGGCGGTGAGCCAGCACATCGCGGCCCTGGAGCGCGAGACCGGCACGCAGCTCGTCGAGCGCCTGTCGCGGGGCGTCCGGCTCACCGAGGCGGGCGCGGTCCTTGTGGAGCACGCCGACGCGATCATCGCTCGGCTCGAGTCCGCCGAGGACGACCTCGCGGCGATCGCGGGGCTGCGCGGGGGAAGCCTGCGGCTCGTGTGCTTCCAGAGCGCGGGCGCGACGGTCATACCCAGGGCGGTCGCCACCTTCCATGAGCGTCACCCCGAGGTGGAACTTGGCATGAGAGAGGCCGAGCCCGAGGAGGCCGCCCGGATGCTGAAGGCCGGCGAGGTGGACCTGGCGCTCCTGTACCACCACCCGGCGATGACGCTGATCCCGGACCTCGAGCTCACCCATCTGATGGACGACTGCTACGACGCGCTGCTACCGGCCGGGCACCCGCTGGCCAAGCGGCGACGGCTCGCACTGCGCGACCTCGCCGAGGAGTCGTGGATCGTCTCGACACGCAACAACGGCTGCCGGACGATCACGTCCGTGACCTGCCGGGAGGCGGGGTTCGAGCCGCGAGTGGCGTTCGAAGCGGACGACACGCTCGCTTCTCAGGCGCTCGTGGCCGGCAACGTCGGTGTGACGATGATGCCGCGGATGGCGCTCACGGCCGTGCACCCGGGCGCCGTCGCCCGCGCGCTGAGCGACGCGCCCCGCAGGCGCGTGCTGGCGGCGCGGATGGAGGGCGCCTACCACTCCCCGGCCAGCGACGCGATGCTCGCGATCCTCCAGGAGACGGCCGCCGGGTTCACCGGCCCGCGGCTGGAGCTGGCGGCGAGCTAGCCCGCCCCGCTCTCAGCCGGCGAGGTTCTTCGCGCGCTGCTCGCCTGCGCGCAGCAGGCGCTCGCGGATGTCGCCCTCGTCCTCGGGCGAGGGATCGAAGGCGCCGGGATCGGGCAGAGCGTCCAGCCCCGAGAGGCCGAACAGCTTCTCGAACAGCTCCGTGCTGCGGTACATCACTGCGCCGAACCGCGAGCGCCCGGACTCCTCGATCAGCCCGCGCTCGAGCAGGGTGCCCACGGCGGACTCGGACGCCACGCCGCGGATGCGCGCCACCTCGGGCCGAGAGACCGGCTGGAGGTACGCCACGATCGCGAGGCACTCGGCCTGGGCCTGGGTGAGCGGCGGCGTGCGCGGGCGTGCCAGCAGGCGGCGGGCGGCGTGCTCTGCGACAGGGTCCGTGGCGAGCGTGAAGCCACCGGCCACCTCGCGCAGCACGACACCGCGGAAGCCCTCGGCGTAGTGCTCGCGCATCCGCGCGAGCGCCTCGACGATCTCCCCCTCGCCCACTTCGCAGGCGTCCGCCAGGCGGTCCACCGCCACCGGCTCCGGCGAGAGGAACAGCAGCGCCTCGACCGTGCGCACGAGGTCGTTCAAGACGGCACCACCGTGATCGGGCCGAAGGGAACCTCCTGCTCCCACTTGGCCTCGCCCGCCTTGTAGAGCTCGAGCAACGCGAACAGCGTGACCGCCTCGGTCAGGCGGTCCACGCCCTCGACGGCCTCGTCGAACGAGAAGCGGCTGCGGCTCGACAGCAGGGCGCGCAGGTGGCGCAGGCGCTGCTCCACCGACACCGCGGGCCGCCGCACGTGACGCAGGTCGAGCGGCGGTGGCACGGTGAGCAGCCCGCCGAGCGCCTCGGCCAGGCGCTCGGGGTCGTACGCGGCCTCGGCTGCCTCGATCGAGATGCGGCGCAGCTCGGACGGCAGCGGAGCGCTGCGATAGCGGAAGCCGTGCTCGGCCTCGAGCCGGTCGCGCAGGTACTCGGCCGCCTGGCGGTAGCGGTGGTACTCGAGCATGCGCGCGAGCAGCTCCTCCGCCGCCTCCATCGGCTCGATGTCGAGGCCCTCCTCCTCGTCCGCCGGGAGCATCAGCCGCGACTTCAGCTCCAGCAGCGCCGCGATCAGGACGAGGAACTCGGTGGCCGCCTCGAGGTCGAGCTCGCCGGTCCGCTCGAGGTGCTCGACGTAGGCGAGAACCACCTCCGCGAGATCGACCTCGAGCAGGTCGATCTCCTCCTTCAGCACGAGCGTCAGGAGCAGGTCGAAGGGCCCGTTGAAGACCTCCAGGTCAAGGTCCAGCGTGGCGATGGACATCGCCGGAGAGACTAGACGTGGGCCCGGTCAGAGGTTCACGCCGAGGTCCGTCGCCCAGACGGTCCACACCACGGTGGCGAAGAGCACGATCAGAAGCGGCCGGACGAAGGGGCGGTCGAGCGCCTTCATATGCCTTGTGATCGGAATCACAAGCCATTTCTTTAGCGCGGCCGCCGGACGCTAAGCGCGGGGGCCCAGTCCCATAGCGGAATGCACCTCCGCCATGGTCGGGCGCGCGATCGCTCTGGCGCGCTCGGCGCCCCCCGCGAGGGTCCGCTGGAGGCCGTCCTCGTCGCGGCGCAGCTCGACGTATCGCTCGCGCACGGGGGCGAGCAGCTCCGCCGTCGCCTCCCCCACCGCCTGCTTGAACGCTCCGTAGCCCTGGCCCTCGAACTCGCTCTCGACCTGCTCCGCCGTCACGCCACGCGCCACCGCGTAGATGTCGATCAGGTTCGTGATGCCGGGCTTGTCGGGCGCGCGCACGATGTCGGTCCCGGAGTCGGTCTGGGCGCGCTTGATCTTCTTGACGATGGCGTCGGGCTCGTCGTCGATATAGACGAGGCCGCCCTCAGTGCCGTAGCTCGTCGACATCTTCGACTCGGGGTCCTGGAGGTCCATGATCCGCGCGCCCGTCGCCGGGATCACGTGCTCTGGCTCCACGAAGACCTCGCCGTACGTCGTGTTGAAGCGGCGCGCGATCTCGCGGGCGAGCTCGACGTGCTGGCGCTGGTCGTCGCCCACCGGCACCTGGTCCGCCTTGTAGAGCAGGATGTCGGCCGCCTGGAGCACCGGGTAGAGGAACAGGCTCGTGCGGACCAGCTGCTGCTCGCGCGCCGACTTGTCCTTGAACTGGTGCATGCGCTGGAGGTCGCCATAGGGAGTGACCGACGAGAGCAGCCAACAGAGCTCCGGGTGCTCTGCCAGGTCGGCCTGGCGGAACAGGATGCAGCGCTCCGGGTCGAGCCCGGCGGCGATCAGCATCGCCGTCGTGTCGAGCACGTAGCCGGGCAGCTCGTTCGGGTCGTAGGCCACGCTCGTGGCGTGCAGGTCGACGATGCAGTAGATCGCCGGGTCGCCCCGCTCCTGGCCGTCGAGATAGCCGAGGATCGCCCCGATGTAGTTGCCGAGGTGCTTGCGCCCTGTGGGCTGGATGCCGCTGAAGATGCGCACGGGGCGGCCAGTCTAGGGGGCCACCTGCACGCTGATCCGCTCGACCGCGTTGTTCGCGTAGCCCTTCAGGTTCCAGGGCGGCTCGAGCGGCTGCGTGTTGCCCGCGGCGTCCGTCGCGCGCGAGCTGAGCACGTGCTCGCCGGGGGTGGCGTTCCAGGTGTATTGCCAGCCACGCCACGCGTTCGCGCCGAGCGGAGGCTCGAGAACGGCAGCATCGAAGGTTGAGCCGCCGTCGGTGGAGATTTCGACGCCTTCTATGGGTCCGTGGCCCGACCAGGCGCGGCCGGCGAGCATGGTCGGGCCGGGCTCCAGGAAGCGCTTGCGCGTCAGGAAGTCCGGCACGCCGGGCGGGACCATCAGCGAGCGCGGCAGCATGCGGGTGACCGGCTCGCCCGGTTCGCCGTCCACGCCGTACATCCGGTAGCCCACCGCGTTCTGGTAGCCGCCGAAGGGCTCCTCCAGCACGGTGATCCGGGTGAGCCACTTCACGTTCTGCATCCCGTACCAACCGGGCACGACCAGCCGCAGCGGGAAGCCGTGCTGCGGGAGCAGCGGCGCGCCGTTCATCTCGTAGGCGAGCAGGCCCTCGCCGGCCTCGGCGATCGGGAGCGCGCGCTCGTAGGCCTGCGGCACGCCGCCCTCGATGCCGCGGTCAAGCCCGGCGAAGAGGACTTCGATCGCGGCGCCGCTCGGGCCGGCCTCCTCGAGCAGTGGCGCGAGCGGCGTGCCGGCCCACTCCGCGGTGCCGACCGCCTCCGTCAGCCAGGGCTGGCTGAGCGGGCGCGGCTCCAGCAGGGCGCGGCCGTTGCCGGCGCATTCGAAGGTGATCGGCTGGGACACGCGCTCCCGGGCCCGAAGATCATCGAGGGAGAGCGTGAGGGGTTGTTCCACCGCCCCGCCGATCTCGAGCTGGAAGGTCTCCGGGTCGACCGCGGGGATGTCGTAATGGATCAGGAGGTAGTGAAGGCCCGCCGGGGTGATCGGATGGCGCAGCGCCTCGAGCGGCAGGCCGTGGTTGCGGGCCGCCAGCCGCAGCTCGTCCTGCGTGATGCCCTGCTGGGCGACGGTGCCTGCGGGAGCGCCCTCCATACGGGCGACTCTAGCCCGCGGGCGCTACGCGCGGAAGAGCCCCGAGTCGAAGTCCGTGTTCAGGCCGGCGACCACGGCCACGAGCCCGATCCCGACGATCACGAGCGCGGCCCAGAAGGCAATGCGGGCGCCGGAGACGTGGGCGTAGGCCATGGCGATCAGGCCGAGCGCGAGGCCGAGCGGGAACAGGATGAACATCGTGATCGCCGCCGTCACGGTGAGCACGGCGGCTGCCTGACGGTCGCGCCGGCGCGACAGGTCCGGTTCACGCGGGGCGATTCCGCCGATGCCGCTCATGTTCTCCGCTGTGCCCGCGGGCGGCCGAGTGCAAACGACGAGCGCCGGGAACGTCGCCTACATCGCTCCTGAGCCGGAGGCTGGGGCCTTTCGGGCGCGCTCCGGGTCGCCGGGGTTCTCCGCGCGCGGACGCCAGCGGACGACGGGGCGCTTCGCGGCGCCCGCCTCGTCGAGGCGGCGGACCGGCGTGGTGTGCGGGGCGGTGCGGGCCACCTCGGGGTCCTGCTTCGCCTCCTCGAGGATCCCGCGGACCACCTCGGCGAAGTGGTCGAGGCGCTCCTTCGTCTCGGTCTCGGTCGGCTCGATCATCAGCGCCTCGTCCACGAGCAGGGGGAAGTACACGGTCGGCGGGTGGACGTCGTGGTCGAGCATGCGCTTCGCGATGTCGAGCGTCCTGATCCCGAGCTTCTCCTTCGCGCCCTCCCCCGACAGCACGAACTCGTGCATGCACACCCGGTCGAACGCGATCGGTAGGTACTCCGCGATGCCGGGCTCCGCCATCAATGCCTTCAGGTAGTTCGCGTTCAGGACGGCCACCTCGGAAACGTCCTTCAACCCGTCCGCGCCGAGCGAGCAGATGTACGCGTACGAGCGCACGAACACGCCGAAGTTGCCCTGAAAGCCGCGCAGCTTCCCGATCGACTTCGGGCGCTCGAAGTCGAGATCGAAGCGGCCGTCGCGCTCCACCACCTGCGGCACCGGTAGGAACGGCTCGATCCGGTCCGAGCACGCGATCGGCCCGGCGCCGGGGCCGCCGCCGCCGTGCGGCTGCGTGAAGGTCTTGTGCAGGTTGAAGTGGACGATGTCGAAGCCCATGTCGCCCGGGCGCGCCACCCCCATCACCGCGTTCAGGTTCGCGCCGTCGTAGTAGAGCGTCGCGCCGGCGTCGTGCACGATCTGCGCTATCTCCTCGATGTTGCGGTCGAAGAGGCCAAGGGTGTTCGGGTTCGTGAGCATCAGGCAGGCCACGTCCTCGCCCGCCTGCTCGCGCAGGTCGTCGAGGTCCACCCCGCCGTCTGGCGCCGTGCCCACCTTCACGACCTCGTAGCCCGCCATCGTCACCGTCGCGGGGTTGGTGCCGTGTGCCGTGTCCGGCGTGAGCACCTTCGTGCGCTGCTCGCCGCGGTCCTCGTGGTAGGCGCGCGTGAGCAGCAGGCCGGCCAGCTCGCCGTGGGACCCGGCGCTCGGCTGGAGCGAGACATGCGGCAGCCCCGCGATCTCGCCCAGCGCACCCTGGAGCCGACACATCAGCTCGAGCGCGCCCTGCGCGTACTCCGGGTCCTGGAGCGGGTGCAGGCGCGCGTGCCCCGGCAGCGCGGCCACGCGCTCGTGCAGCTTCGGGTTGTGCTTCATCGTGCACGACCCGAGCGGGTAGAAGCCCTCGTCCAGGTGGAAGTTCTTCGAGGAGAGCGTCGTGTAGTGGCGCACCAGCTCGGGCTCGGAGATCTCCGGGAGCTCGGCCGGCCGCTCGCGAATGGCATCCGCCGGCAGCAGATCCTCGACGGGAACCTCCGGCACGTCGAGCTCGGGTGCCACAAAAGCGCGACGACCGCTACGGGAGCGCTCAAAGACGGTGACGGTGTCGTCACTCATACGCCGACCCCCGTCGCTGGTGCGGCCGGCCGCGCGCCGGCCGGCTCGCCGGTGATGAGCTCGGCCAGGCGGTCGATGTGCTCTTTGGTGCGCCGTTCTGTAACGGCAACGAGAAGGCCGTCCGAAAACTCGGGGTAATCGCGCCCGAGCGGGTAGCCGGGGTTGACGCCGGCGTCGCGCGCACGGGCCATGGCGGCGGGCAGGTCCGGCAGGCGCACCGCGAACTCGCGCACCACCGGCCCCGGGTTGATCGCCTCGAGCCCGAGCGCCTCGCGCGCGTAGTGCGTGCGACGCAGGAGCAGCTCGCCGAGCTCCACCAGCCCACGCTTGCCGAGCCAGGACAGGTAGACGACCCCGGCCAGCGCGTTCAGCGCCTGCGCCGTGCAGATGTTGTGCGTGGCCTTCTCGCGGCGGATGTGCTGCTCGCGCGTCTGGAGCGTCAGGACGAACCCGCGCCGGCCGTCCACGTCCCGCGTCTCGCCCGCGATCCGGCCCGGCATCTTGCGGATGAAGCGCTCGTCGGCGGCGAAGAACCCGAACGACGGGCCGCCGAAGTCGAGCCGGTTGCCGAGCGTCTGGCCCTCGCCCACGCACAGGTCCGCGCCCAGCTCGCCGGGCGGCTTCAGGATCCCCAGCGGGATCGGGTCGGCCGCGCACACGAGCAGCGCGCCGGTGCGCTTACCGGCCTCGGACAGCGTGCCGAGCTCCTCGACCGTGCCGAGGAAGTTCGGCTGCTGGACGAACACCGCGGCCGTGTCGTCGTCCACCGCGGCGGCGAGCGCCTCCACCTCGGTCGCGCCATCGTCGTCGAGCGGCACCTCCACGACCTCCATGCCGTACCCCGCGGCGTGGGTCCGCAGCGCCGCGCGCGAGTGCGGGTGCAGCCCCCGGCTGGCCACGAGCTTCGAGCGCTTGGTCTCGAGCTTCGACAGGTAGCCCGCCGCGGCCACCGCGCTCGGCCCCTCGTACACCGAGGCGTTCGCCACCGGCAGGCCGGTGAGCTCCGAGATGGCGGTCTGGAACTCGAACATCACCTGGAGCCCGCCCTGCGAGATCTCGGGCTGGTACGGCGTGTACGGCGTGAGGAACTCCGAGCGGCCGAGCAGCGTGTCGATCAGCGCCGGCACGTAGTGGTCGTACATCCCCGCGCCGAGGAAGCTGACCTCCTCCTCGTTGTGCCGGTTACGCGCCGCCAGAGCGACCAGGTGCTCGTAGACCTCCTGCTCGGACTTGCCCTGCGGCAGGTCGAGCTCGCGGCCGAGCCGCACCGACTCCGGGATGTCCGCAAACAGGTCCTCGAGGGAGCCGACGCCGATGGCGTCGAGCATCTCCTTGAGATCCGCGTCTGTGACTCCCGTGTAGCGGCTCATGAGCCTCCACGACGTTAGCTACCCGCCTGGAGCAACTCCTTGTACGCGCCTACGTCCATCAGCTCGTCCACTTCGGACGCATCCGAGAGCTTGACCTTGACCATCCAGCCCTCTCCGTAGGGGTCCGAATTGACCTTCTCGGGGCTGTCCGCGAGCGCCTCGTTCACCTCGACGATCTCACCGGAGAGCGGCGCGAACACGTCCGACACCGCCTTCACAGACTCGACCTCGGCGTAGGCCTCGTCCTTGGAGACCGAGGCGCCGACCTCGGGCGGGTCGAAGAACACGACCTCCCCGAGCGCGTCCTGCGCGTACCAGGTGATGCCGAAGGTCGCCTGGTCGCCGTCGATGCGCGCCCAGTCGTGCTCCGCGTGGTACTTCAGGTCCTCGGGGTAGCTGGCCTCAGCCACTGGTCTCCTTCCGGTAGAGCGGTTTCTCCCTCACCTCGGCCGTGCGCTGCTTGCCACGCACGTCCACCTCCAGCTCGGTGCCTGGCTCGGCGGCGGCCACCGGCACGTACGCCATCCCAATGCCCAGCTCGAGGCACGGCGACAGCGAGCCGCTCGTCACGACCCCCTCGCCGTGCTGCGTGCGCACCGCGTTGCCCTGTCGCGGGATGCCCGCGCCCGTGAAAGCGAACGGCACGAGCGTCTGCTCTGGTCGGGTGCCGCGCAGCGCGTCCGCGCCGATGAAGCCGGTGTCGAGCTTGCAGCACCAGCCGAGGCCCGCCTCGATCGGGTTGCGGTCCTCGGACAGGTCATTGCCGTAGAGGTGGAAGCAGACCTCGAGCCGGAGTGTGTCGCGGGCGCCGAGGCCGGCGGGCACGACGCCCCGCTCGAGCAGCGCGTCCCACACGTCCGGGGCGCCGTCCGGCGGGGTCAGCAGCTCGACGCCGTCCTCGCCGGTGTAGCCGGTCCCGCAGGCGAGGCAGTCCACGCCGGCCACCCGAACCTCCGCCGTGCGCATGCGCGCCGGCAGCTCGCCCTCGGCGATCGCCTCGACCGCCGCGCGCGCATCCGGCCCCTGCACGGCCAGCATGGCCCAGCGCCCATGCGCGTCTGCGACCTCCGCGTCGAGATCGCCCGCGTGCTCACGGAACCACGCGAGGTCCTTCTCGTGGTTCGAGGCGTTTGTGACCGTCAGGAAGCGGTTGGGCCCGAGCCGGTAGGTGAACAGGTCGTCGAGCACGCCGCCGTCCTCGCGGCACAGCACCGAGTACTGGGCGCCGCGCTCGGCGATCTTCGTCACGTCGTTGGAGAGCAGCCGCTGGAGCAGCTCCTCGGCCTGCGGCCCGCTCGTCTCGATCTCGCCCATGTGCGAGACGTCGAACACGCCCGCCGTGGTCCGTACCGCCACGTGCTCCTGGCGAATCCCCTCGTACTGGACCGGCATCTCCCAGCCCGCGAACGGGACGAGCCTCGCACCGGCGCGTTCGTGGCGATCGAACAGCGGCGTGCGGCGGAGGGTGTCGGCGGCGGGCGGCAACCGCCCGCAGGTTACCCCCTAGCCGTCAGGCCGCGATGCGGAGCGTCGGCTGGCCGGGCTGCCAGGGTCAGTGATCGGCGGCCGCCGGGGCGGCCGCGGCGCGGCGGCACTGGTCCACGGCCACGGCAAGGCCCAGCCATCCCGAGAACGGCAGATCCGGCGTATGCTGGGCGCGCAAGACGCCGTGAACGCCGTCGGGCTCCAGGACGAGCTCGACGAGCGCTGTGACGGGTTCGGCTGGTGGCATGCTGCGATGCTCGCGCCCGAGGGCGCTCCTCGCATCAGGAGCACCCCCGAACCGCACCCCGAACATTCAGATGGACTCGCCGCCTACAACACCGGGCCCCGAGCTCCTCGAACGGGAGTCAGAGCTGCTCGCCCTCGACCGGGCGGTCGCCGACGCGATCGACGGGCACGGCAGCGTGGTGGCGATCGAGGGGCCGCCCGGCATCGGCAAGTCGAGCCTGGTGACGCGCTGCGTCGAAGCCGCCGGCGAGCGCGGGATGTACACGATCTCGGTCCGCGCGACCGAGCTCGAGCGCAGCTACCCGTACGGCCTCGTGCGCCAGTCGGCCGACTCCGTGGCGCTCGAGAGGACGCCCGAGGAACGCGCGGCGCTGTTCGCCGGCGCCGCCCGGCTCGCGCTCCCGATCCTCGATCCGGCCAGTGCGGAGGATGCCGACAGCCCCGAGCTGATGTACCAGCGCCTGCACGGGCTGTACTGGCTCACGGCGAACCTGGCGCGCGAGCGTCCGCTCCTCGTCTCCGTCGACGACGCCCAATGGGCCGACGAGGCGTCCGTGGCCGCCCAGCGCTTCCTCAGCCTCCGGATCGCCGACCTCCCGATGGTGCTCCTGCTTGCCGTGCGGACCGTCGAGGTCGGGCATCTACCCGTTCCGCTTGCCGAGATCCTCGCGGACCCGGCGACAGTCTCGATCCGGCCCGGGCCACTGTCCGAGGAGGGCGCCGGACGTCGGATCGAGGCGTTGCTCGGATCCTCCGACCCCGAGTTCGCGGCGGCCTGCCACCACGCCACCGGCGGCAACCCGTTCCTGCTCGAGCAGCTGGTGAGCGAGGTGCGGGCCGAGGGCATCGAGCCCACGGCCGCCAGCGCCGGCGGGGTGGCCTCGCTCGGCCCCGACACGGTGCGGGCGTCGGTGCTGCTGCGGCTCGAGCGCCTTCCCGCGGCGGGCGCGCCGGTGGCCCGTGCGCTCGCTGTGCTGGGAGAGCACGACGTGTCGATCCGTGACGTCGCCACGATGGCCGAGGTGCCGGAGGACGAGGCCGCCGACGCGCTCGCGGCGCTCGAGCGCGCGGGACTCGTTGTGGGCGCGCCGACGCTCCGCTTCAGCCACCCGATCCTGCGCGCGGCGATCGAGGACGACATGCCACTGGTGGAGCGCTCGCGCGCGCACGAGCAGGCCGCGGAGATGTTGAGGGACCGCGAGGCCGACCCCGTGGCCGTGGCCGCACACCTGCTGCTCTGCGAGCCGGGGCAGGGCGCATGGGCAGTTGTCGCGCTCAGGAACGCCGCCCGCCGGGCGGAGGCCTTTGGCGATCCGGCGGCCGCGGTGCGTTACCTGGAGCGGGCGGTGGCCGAGCGACCGGACGACAGCGAGTTGGCCGAGGTCCTGTTCCAGCTTGGCCTCGCGGCCGCGCACGCCGGCGACCCGGACGCCGCGGATCACCTCGAGCGCGCGGCCGCCGCGGGCGGGTCCACCAAGCTCCACGCTCTCCATTGGACGGCCGTACTGCACCTCGTGGGCGGGCGTGTGAGCCAGGCGGCGGATGTGCTCGAGACCGCTCTGGCCGACGTGCACGAGGAGTCGGACGCCGCGAAGCCGCTGCTTGAGACGCTGCTCGCAGCGGGGCTCGAAAGCACCAGCGTGCGCACGCGACTGGGTGACCTCTTCGAGCATGTGGCGGTGCCGTCCGGCGCGCCCAGGACCTACTTCGAACGCTTCGCCCTGATCACGCATGCCTTCGTCGCGGTCACCGAGCAGGCCGACGCCGGCCGCGCCACCGAGTTGATCCACCAAGCGCTCAGCGTCGAGGAGCACGGCTACTACGAGTCCGTAATGCGCCCGAGCGTCGGCCGGCCGATGCCCGCGTTCGTGCTCACGCTGCTGGAGCGCTACGACGAGTCCCTCGCGATCCTCGACCGGCTCGTCCGCGCGGCGCGCGACTACGGCGACCGCTCAGCTGTCGGCGTCTTCCTCGCCGAGCGCGGCTGGGCGCGGTACCGCTCGGGAGCCGTGGAGAGTGCGGAGGCTGACGCTGCCGAGGCGCTCCGTATCGCACGCGACGCCACACGCGCCCGCGGCCATGCTCCGATCGCCGCGTCGACCGCCGTGCTTGCGGGCCTCGAGCGCGAGCGGCCGCTCGAGGAACTCGAGGCCATGATCTCCGGCCTGCCTCCGGCCGGCGACCCCGACACGGTCGTGCAGGACGACCTCGCGCTGGCGCGCGCGTGGCTGCTCCTCTCCAATGGCGACGCACGCGGTGCCGCTGACGCCGCATTCAGGCTGGACCGCGCGGACTCCTGGGGTTGCGGCTCGCCGACACTCCTCCCGTGGCGGTCCGTGGCGTCCGTCGCGCTCGCACAGCTCGGCGATGAGGAGCGGGCGCTCGAGCTGGCCCGCGAGGAGCTGCGCCTCGCCGAGCGGCTCGGCACGCCGCGCGCGGTCGGGATCTCGCAACGGGCGGTGGCCCTCGCCGGACCGGTCGACCAGCGCCAGGCGGGGCTGGAGGCCGCGGTCGCCACGCTCGAGAACGGCCGGGCGCGGCTTGAGCTCGCGCGCGTCAGCTGCGAGCTGGGCGCCGAGCTGCGCAGGAAGGGCGAGCGCAGCGCGGCGCGTGATGTCCTGCGCCGGGCCCACACGCTCGCCTTGGAGTGCGGTGGCACCCGCCTCGCGAACCGGGCACGTGACGAGCTGGCCCGCTCAGGAGCTCGTCTGATGCGCGAGCCCGCGAGCGGCGTGGAGGGCCTCACGCCGAGCGAGGTGCGCGTGGCGGAGCTGGCCGCGGAGGGCCTGACGAACCGCGAGGTGGCTCAGGCCCTGTTCGTCTCCGAGAAGACCGTCGAGACCCACCTCGGGCGCGTGTACCGCAAGCTCGACATCAAGTCGCGCCACGCGCTGCCCGGCGCGCTCGGCGCAAAGAGCACCGAGGAAGTGGCCAGCTAGGCGCCGAGCAGCGCCGCCGTGACCGCGAGCGCCACCTCGGCGCGCGTGCGCAGCGACTCGGCGCTGACCCACTCGTGCGGCGTGTGCGCGCCACCGCCGCGCGGGCCGAGGCCGTCGATCGTGAGCTCGATGCCGCCGGCCGCCATGTGGCTGGCGTCGCTCGCACCGCCGCGCTCGGCGGCGACGATCGGGCGGCCGAGCGACGCCGAGGCCGAGGCGAGCACCCCGGACGTGGCCGCGCGCGAATCCATGCCCGGCCAGGCGCGCACCATGTGCGGCTCGAGCCGGACCTCGTCGTGTTCGGCGGGGATCGCGTGGAGCACCGGGTCGAATGCCTCGAGGCGGTCGGCGCGCAGGTCGCACAGCAGCTCGCCGGCAGGCGGGACCACGTTGAAGGCGTCTCCCGAGCGCAGGATCGTCGGCACGGCGGTCAGCCTGTCGGGGCCGTTCGGGTCGTTGCGTCCGGCCACGAGCTGCGCCACCGCCGCGAGCGCCAGGAGGGCGCTGCGGCCCTTCTCTGGAGCCGAGCCGGAGTGCGACGAGCGACCGTGCGCGTATATCCGCAGCGTGGCCGCGGCCTTGCGCTTCACGATCACGGCCTCCTCGCCCGCCTCGGTGCGCTGGCCGCCCTCGAAGCAGAGGCAGGCGTCGAAGCCCGCGAAGCGGTCCGCGTGAGCGAAGGCCGCGGTGCGCCACTCCTCGTCGTTCACGAGCAGCATCGCCACCTCCGCGTACAGCTCCGTCCGCGTGGCGAGCTCGCGCATCAGGCCCAGCAGGAGCGCCACGCCGCCCTTCATGTCCACCGCGCCGGATCCCGTCAGGCGGTCGCCGTGGCGCTCGAGCGCACGGTGCGCGTCGTGGGACACGACGGTGTCGAGATGCCCGACCAGGACTAGCCGGGGCTTGCCGCTGCCGCGCAGGCAGCCGACGAGGTCGCGCGCGTGGCCGGGCGTGGAGCAGTCCACGCGCTCCACCTCCGCCTCCGTCGGCAGGAAGGCGGTGGCCAGGGCCACGCACTCCTCCGCGCCCTCGAGGTCACCGGAGGGCGACGACACGCCCACGAGCGCCTCCAGCTCGCGCTCCGCGGCGAGCGCCATGCGGGGCGCCGCGTCGATCATTCCAGCGGCGCGGCGAAGTGGTAGCTCGTGATCCGCAGGCCGGTGTTGAAGTAGAGCCTGTGCGCGTCCTCGCGCTCCGGCCCGACGCCCGAGTCGAGGTGGAACTCCGCGCAGCCCTGGCGCCTGCCCTCCTCCATGCACCACTCGAGCAGCGCGCGCCCGTAGCCGCGCCGGCGGCCGTCCGGGTGCGTGGAGAGGTCGTCCACATAGAGGGTGTCCCCCCAGGCGAGGTTGCGGATCACTCGGAAGCCCGCTACCGCGCGGCAGCGGTCGGCGTCGTCGAAGGCGCCCACCAGCCGGTATCCCTGCGGGCGCTGGACCTCATCGACGCGCCGGACGAACTCGGCCTCGTCCGTGTAGTGCGTGCGCAGCGCGCGCATGGCCTCGAAGGCCTGCGCCGTGTCCGGCGGGAGTAGCTCTCTCAGTCCTTCAGGAATGACGGCACGTCGATCTCGTCGTCCGAGATCTCGAGCGACGCACGCTGCCGCTCGTCGAGCTTCACGTCGCGCCGCCGCGGCTCACGGCGGCGGCCGGTGGAGTCCTCTTCGAACAGGGGCGTGCGGCTCGGGCGCTCGAAGCCTGTGGCGATAACGGTCACGCGCACGGCGTCGCCCATCGTGTCGTCGACGACCGCGCCGAAGATGATGTTGGAGTTCTGGTCGGCCGCGCTCTGGATGATCTCGGCCGCCTCGTTGACCTCGAACAGGCCGAGGTCGGTGCCGCCGGTGATGTTCAGGAGGATGCCGGTGGCGCCCTCGACCGACTGCTCGAGCAGTGGGCTCGACACGGCGTTCTTCGCCGCCTCGGCGGCGCGGTTCTCTCCGGACGCCTCGCCGATCCCCATCAGTGCCGAGCCGGCGTCCTGCATGATCGTGCGGACGTCGGCGAAGTCGAGGTTGATGAGTCCGGGGGTCGTGATCAGGTCGGTGATGCCCTGCACGCCCTGACCGAGCACGGCGTCGGCCTCGCGGAAGGCGTCCAGGATGCTCGTGCGGCGCTCGACGACGGCCAGCAGCTTCTCGTTGGGGATCACGATCATCGTGTCCACCTGCTCGCGCAGCCGGTCGATGCCCTCCACGGCCTGGCGCATGCGCTGCGTGCCCTCGAAGTCGAACGGCTTCGTTACGACGCCGACGGTGAGCGCGCCCACCTCCTGCTTGGACACCTCTGCGATCACCGGCGCGGCGCCGGTGCCGGTGCCGCCGCCCTCGCCCGCGGTCACGAAGACCATGTCCGCGCCCTTGAGCGCCTCCTTGATCTCGTCGCGGCTCTCGTTGGCCGCGCCGTAGCCGACGTCGGGGTTCGCGCCCGCCCCGAGGCCGCGCGTGAGCTGGTCGCCGATCTGAAGCTTGATGTCGGCGTCGCACATCTGGAGCGCCTGCGCGTCCGTGTTGACGGCGATGAACTCGACGCCCTTGAGGCCCTGGTCGACCATGCGGTTCACGGCATTGGTGCCGCCGCCGCCGATGCCGACGACCTTGATGACAGCCAGGTAGCTACCCGTGTCCATGTCTGAGGTGGTGCCTCTCTACCGTCCGAAGCTCAAGCAAGAGTGGAGGGTTTCCCGCTTCCGCAAACACCGCACTGTAGGCGGAGTTCGCGGGAAGTGTCAATCGTCCTCGCAAGAAATTGTGCAGGCGAACACTCCAGCGGTGGTTGAGGGTTGCCCTGAAGCTCGACTACGGGTTGAGGGTTATTCCGGAGGCGGCGAGACCCCTCCAGCCCCGGTGGAATCGGTGGGTGCGGGGGCCTGGGGAGCCGTTTCGGCGGTGCCGTCGGAGGCCGGCGGAGCGGCGGTCGCGGGTGCCGGCGCGGCAAGCTCCTCGGTCGCCGGATCGACGCCCGAGGCGGGCGGAGTTGTCTCCGCGGGGGGCGCCAGCTCGGCGGTGCCGGCGGGCGCGACCGGCGCCAGCGTCTCGGCGGGCAGCCCGCCCGCGGCCGGGCGGCCGGGCAGGCGCACATCGATGTAGCTCGCCCCGGAGGCCTTCGGGTCCGCCAGGACGCGCACGGCCGCGATCCACTTCGCGCGTAGCTTCCTTGCGTCTCCGAAGATCAGCTCGGGCCCGTCGCGCAGCTCGACCACGATGCCCTCCTCGGAGCGCACGTCGATGCGCTCGAGGCGCCCGCGCAGCGGGACCGGCGCGCCCCCGGCCACCCGGGCGGCGTGAAGCGCTGCCGGGTCAGTCAGGCGGTCGCCATCCAGCTTCCCGGGCGGCGCGTCGATCTCCGGGAGCCTGCCCTCCACCGGGAGGCCGCGCAGGATCGTGCCGTCTCCGGCCACGGGCAGGCCGCCGACCATGGCGGCGGGACGGTGTTCGACCACGTGTATCCGGAGCCCGTGGGGGAAGTCCGCCTGCACCTCGAGTGCGCGCACCACCGGGTACGCGGCGATGGCACGTTCGAGGTCGTCCTGGTCGACGTGAAGGGTCGTCATCGCGTGCGCGGCCGAGGTGAGCGCGGCTCGCACCCGCGGGGCGTCCTTGGTGGTGAGGCCGGAGACCTTCACGTCCTCGACCGCGACCAGGGGGGAGTCGCGCAGCCAGAACTGGAACGCGGCGGCGAGGACGAGACAGGCCGCGAGCAGGGCGAGCACGCGCCGGCGCATGCGCGGGGGAAGCATCCGCAGCGTGAGGGCGCTGAACGCAAGCGAACGCAGCCGGCCGGGGTGCGTCGCGCGCGCGCGGCGGGGGCGTGCCCTCTTGCCGCGCGCCCCCTTCCCGGCCGGGCGCCGCCCGGCGACCGCCTGACCGCTCACGCGGAGCCCCACAGCGGCGACGTGTCCACCTCGCCGAGGAACTGCACCTCCGGCTCCAGCTCCACGCTGAAGCGCTCGCGGACGCGGCGGCGGCCCTCGGCCATCAGATCGATCACGTCGGCCGTCGTGGCCTCCCCCATGTTCTCCACGAAGTTGGCGTGCTTCTCCGAGAAGCGCGCGCCGCCCACAGTGAGACCGCGGCAGCCGGCCTCGTCGAGCAGGACGCCGGCGCTGCGGCCCTCGGCGCGCGGGTCCTCGGGGTTCTTGAAGGTCGATCCGAATGTCTTGATGCCGGATGGCTGGGCCGCCTTGCGCGAGGCGCGCATGTCGGCGAGCGTCGCCTTGACCGAGTCGGGCTCCGCGGGGCTGAGCGCGAACGAGGCGCGGGCGACGATCTCGCTCGCCGCGAGGTTCGAGCGGCGGTAGCGGAAGCCGAGCTCGTCGGGGACGCGCCGCTCCGTGCCGGCCGGGGTCGTGATCTCGACCCACTCGAGCACTCGGGCGAGGTCGCCGCCGTACGCGTTCGCGTTCATCTTCACGGCGCCGCCGACCGTGCCCGGGATGTTCACGCCGAACTCCAGCCCGCTCAGGCCGGCGCGGGCGGCAAAGGCGGCGGCCTGCGGGAGCCGGGCGCCGCCGCCGCAGAGCAGGCGCTGCCCATCCTGCTCGATCGATGCGAGCGAGCCGTCCAGCTTCACCACGAGTCCTCGGAACCCTTCATCCGCTACGAGGAGGTTCGAGCCTGACCCGACCACTCCTACCTCGATCCCGTCGCCCGTGGCCCACGCGAGCAGCTCGGACAGGGCCTCGGGCGAGTCGGGCCGGGCGAAGAAGTCGCCGTGACCGCCGGTTCTGATCGTGGTGAGGCGCGCGAGCGGATAGTCGGCCTCGACGCCGGTAGGCGGGCTCACGTGGTCAGCCTCCGGGCCAGCTCGTCCACGTTGCCGGCGCCGAGCGTGAGCAGCAGATCGCCCCCGGCCAGCTCGGCGCGCAGGCTCCGCTCCGCATCCTCGAGCTGCGGCATCCACCACACGGGTCGCCCGCCCGCGGCGTCGGCGGCGGCCTGGGCGACGAGGTAGCCGCTCACCTCAGGAAAGTCCTCCGGCCGCTCCCGCGCCCGGTAGACGTCGAGCACGACGACGAGGTCCGCCAGCGCCAGGGCGCGGCCGAACTCGAGCGCGAGCATGCGGGTGCGCGAGTAGAGATGCGGCTGGAAGCACGCCACCAGCCGGCGCGGCTCGAGGGTGCGCGCCGCGGCCAGCGTGGCGGCCACCTCGGTGGGGTGATGCGCGTAGTCGTCGTAGACGAGCGCCCCCGATGCCGTGCGCCCGTGCGCCTCGAAGCGGCGGCCCGCGCCGGTGAACTTGGCAAGCCCGGGCGCCGCCTCGGCCGGCGGCAGGCCCGCTGCTCTCAGTGCCGCGAGTGCTGCGAGGGCATTGAGGACGTTGTGCTCGCCCGGTACCTGGAGCTCGAATTCGACGCCGTCGACTGTGAAGCTCGAACTACCGCTATGAAGGCGGACGTTCTCGGCGCGCAGGCCGCCGTGGTCGATGCCGAATGTCATCTCCTCGCCCTCACCGGGCAGCTCCACCCCGGGGCCCAGCACCCTCACTCCGGCGGGCGCGGCGAACTCCTCGAAGGCCGCCTCGAGCTCGCCCAGGTTCGCGTAGGTCGCGTGGTGGTCGAGCTCGATGTTGGTGACCACCGCCACGTCGCGGCCGAGCTTCAGGAACGAGCGGTCCGACTCGTCGGCCTCGATCACGGCCCACTCCCCCGCCCCCCAGGCCGCATTCGTGCCGGCGGCGCGCAGCTCGCCGCCGATCAGAAAGGCCGGCTCGCGGCCCGACTCCAGCAGGGCGAGCGCCGCCATCGACGCACTCGTCGTCTTGCCGTGCGTGCCGCCCACGGCGATCGTCCGCTTCATGCGCGACAGCTCCGCCAGGAGATCGCCGCGATGCAGCACGGTGGCGCCGGCGTCGCGCGCCGCGGCGAGCTCGGGGTTGTCCTCCGGGATCGCCGTGGAGACCACGACCTCGGCGCCGGGCGGCACATTCTCGGCGTCGTGGCCGACGGCTGGCTCGATGCCGGCCACCCGGAGCGGCCCGCAGTAGGAAGACTCGGCCTGGTCGGAGCCGGTAACCGTGGCGCCCAGCTCGCGAGCCACGAGCGCGAGCCCGCTCATGCCGGCGCCGCCGATGCCTATGAAGTGCAGGGCGCGGCCGGAAAATGGCGCATTGAGGGGATCAGCCATGACGCGCTGACCATAGGCCACCGCGCCGCCGGACCCCCGCCGACAGGGGTGTGATCCGATCTACGACACGTATGCGGTTCCAAATCGGATCACACCCCGGCATGGGCGGCCTTCAGTGCTCGTCGTTAACGAGCGCCAGCAGCTCTTCCGCGATCACGTCGGCAGCGTCCGGGCGCGCCACCGCCGTCGCTGCCTTCGCCATCGCCGCCGTCCGCTGCGGCGCGCCCAGCAGCGCGGCCACCTCGCGGGCCAGGCGCGGGCCGTCCAGCTCGCGGTCGGGGATCACCACCGCCGCCCCGGCCTGCTCCATGAAGCGCGCGTTGGTCGTCTGGTGGTCCGCCGTCGCATGCGGGTACGGCACCAGGATCGAGGGCAGGCCCGCGGCTGCCAGCTCGAACACCGAGCCGCCCGCGCGCGCCACGGCGAGGTCGGCGGCTGCCAGCGCGTCGGCGAACGGCTCGATGTACGGGAACAGGCGGTAGTGCTCGGGCGAACCCAGCGCCTCGAGCCGCGAGTGAAGCTCCTCGTAGTCGCGCTGACCGGATGCGTGGACCACGGCGCCCGGCGCCGCGGAGCCGAAGGCATCGAGCGCCGCGTCGTTCAAGCGGTGCGCACCGAGCGAGCCGCCGAAGACGAGCACGCATGCGACATCCGAAGCCACACCGAGCCGAGCCCGGGCGGCCTCACGATCACCCCCCTCGGTGCCCGCCGGAACCGCCCGCCCGGTAACGAGGTATTTCGAGCCGCTCCGCCCATCGAGCGGGAACGCCAGGAAAACGCGGCGCGCAAGCGGCGCCAGCAACCGGTTCGTGACCCCCAGGTGACTGTCGGCCTCCGTCAATGCAAGCGGGAGCCGCAGGCTGCGCGCCGCCAACCCCACAGGCCCGGCCACATAGCCGCCTCCGCCGAGCACCGCATCCGCCCCGATCCTGCGCAGAAGCCGCCGGGCGCGTCCGGTGGCGCCCGCCGCGAGCAGCAGCGCTCGCGCAGCGCGCAAAGGGTTGTCGCGGTCGATTCCGGCCACGCGCACGCGGTGGAGCGGATATCCGGCGGCGGGCACGAGCTCGGCCTCCGCCCGCTCGCCCCCGATGAACTCGACGCTCGCGCCGCGAGCCCGAAGCGCGTCAGCTACCGCGAGCGCCGGCACGACGTGTCCCGCCGTGCCTCCGGCGGCGATCACGATCGTTGGCATCGCCACCCCCGTCGA
>DASUQG010000120.1:0-4012 GCA_036280695.1 Thermoleophilaceae bacterium | reverse complement strand
CCCGGCGCGCTCATGAAGTTCACGACGCGCACGCCGGCGCGGTCGAAGTCGGCGCGGTTCGCCTGCGCGATCGTGTTGTTGGCGTCGAGCGCCTCCTCGACGATCCTCACCTTTGTGCGATGCATTCCGTCTCCTCGACCTCGATGGACTCCACCTCGAATTCCTCGCCGCTCGCCACCTCGACCCGCCCCGCGCTGCCACAGCCCGGGCACATGAAGATCGGCAGTGCGATCTCCCACTCGCGCTCGCAGGTCGCGCAGCGCAGCCGCGCCGGGATCAGCTCCTGCTCGAGCCGCGCGCCCTCGCACACCGTCCCCTTCGACACGAAGCCGAAGTAGAACTCGAGCGTGTCCGGAACGACCTGCCGCAGCGCGCCGATACGCATGCTCACCACGCTCACGGGCCGCCCCGCCGCGTGCTTCACCACGGTGTTCACGATCGCGCCGGAGAGCGACAGCTCGTGCATGACTCAGTCGACGGCGTACGCGGCGTCGGTGCGCAGCTCTTCGATCGTGTCGACCACGACAGCGACCGCCGCGTCCACCGCGCTCTCGACCTCGGTGCTCAGGCCCATGCCCATCTCCTCCACCTGGGCGGGCTCGCAGGCCACGATCACGACCTTTCCCGGCCAGGCGCCGAGCGTCTTCAGGAAACGCAGCACGGTCTGCGGGTCCATGGCGTGCGGGTTGATCATCTGGCCGTCCTCGATGCCGGCCTCGATCTCGTCCTTCAGCGCCTCCATCACGTAGAGCGTGCCCGGCTCGCCGCCCTGGCGGCTCACGTCGATCAGGACCAGCGCGTCGTAGCCGCGCATGACCTCGTAGGCGAGGTCGAGCCCGCCTGTCCCGAAGTCGAACACCGCGGCGCCGTCCGGCAGCTCGCGCGCCTCGAGGCGCTTCACGACCTCCCCGCCGAACCCGTCGTCCTTGAGCCAGGCGTTGCCGATGCCGGCGATCAGGATGCGCTTCATTGCAACACCTCCACTTCAGGGGGGAAGAGCCAGAGAAAGCGGCCGGTCTCGCGCATGATGTCCTGGCCCGGCTGGTCGACGCTCACGCCGAGGTGCACGCGCCCGTCGTGGTCGCGGTAGATGCGCTCGACCGTCACGGTGCGGCCCTCCAGCATGCGCGCCTGGAGGTCGGCGTCGAGACCGGGGCGCACAACCACGCGCCCACCGCGGCGGAAGACCACGCCGTCCACCTCCACCTCGGGCAGCCCGCGCGTGGGGTCGCGCACGTCCGCGGACGGCCGCGGCGGCTCGCGCGTGACCGGGTCGCGCAGCTCGACGCGGCCGTGCAGCCGGTGCAGCTCCTCGGGCGTGACGGCCGAGGCGCGCTCGATCATCTCCCTCACGGCCGGGTCCTGCTGCTCGATCGAGGCGCGCTCCTCGTCGCTCAGCGCCTGCACGTGCAGGACGAGCGCCTCCTCTATCTCGGTGTTGTCGAACAGGTTGCCGCGGCTCTCCGGGGCGATCTGGGGATGGTCGGGCAGGACGATCGCGGCCCCGAGCATCAGGTCGTCCTCGCGCGAGGCGAGCACCGGCCATGTGTTCACGCTGTCGCAGGGGGCGTCGAGCTGGGAGATGAAGCGCCCGCCCTCCACGCGCAGGACCGGATGCGTCGAGATCAGCGAGTACCGCAGCGCCTCGGCGCGGCCGAGGCCGTCCGGGACCTCGGTCAGGTTCTCGACGCGGTACGAGACCCGCCTGCGGCCACCGTCCGGCGGCGCCACGCCGAGCACGGTGCGCACCCGAAGCTCGCCCACCTCGAAGTGGCCGACACCTTCGACTCGCTGCGCCTCCGCCACATGCCGCTCACCACTCGGCGACAGGAAGTGCACCTCCGCTGTGATCTCGCCGCCGCCCTCGACGACGCACTGGAGCTCCAGGTGGTCGTAGGTGGACTCGAGGGTGCGCGCGTACGCCGGCGGGTAGACGATCCCGAACGGCGTGGGCGTGGCGTTCTTCGTAGCGCCCGGCGTGTACGGGTACAGCGCATAGCCCTCGTACAGCAGCGACTCGACGAGCTCGTTCATGGGTCGAGCAGCTCCGCCACGCACGCGTCGAGCGTCGGCAGCCCGCGGCGGGCCTTCTCGCGCTGGAGCGCCTCGAGCGTGCGCTGATGCAGCGGGATCCAGCCGGTGTGCGGGTAGTAGTGCTCGATCAGCTCGCGCCAGATCCTCACCGGCAGGCGGTACTCGGCAGAGCACGACCAGGGCACGAGCGACATCTGGAGCCGCCCGTCGTCGCCGCGGTAGTGCACCGTCCCGTTGAAGTTGAACGCCAGCGGCAGCTCGCCGTCCGGCAGCCCGGCGAGGTACTTGGTGGAGGCCACTTCCATGTCGAAGCTCGCCGGCACGGCCAGGTGGAACGTGGTCGATCCCGTGAAGGCCGGCACGAGCACGTCGGCCTGGTGCCAGACGAGGCTGCGCGTGGTGGTGGCCCAGCGCTCCGGCGGGCCGAACAGCTCCACGAGCTTCTCGCGCGTCTCGGCGTCGTAGCTCCGCCGCGCCGGCTCGATCATGATCTGGGCGCTCAGGGCGATCGCGTGCACATGGCGCCCTCCCGGCTCCGTCACGTGCACGTCGAAGTCGAGCGCGGGCACGGCGGCGTGGCGCCGGCCGGTCGCGCCGAGCACCTGGAACTCCGGCTCGGGCGCCACCGGAACGGCGAGCGTCTCGGGCTGGCTCACGCCGCCACCGCCCGCAGGTCCTCGAAGTAGCGCTCGATCGCCTGCTCCACCCCGGCCCCACCCGAGATGCCCTCCCACGACGCCTTCACGAGGCCGACCAGCATGTAGCAGCGGTCGATCGGCGCGATCGCGAACATCGGCGGGTCGGCCATCCGGTTCACGATCAGCGCCTCCGCGTCCGGCTCAAGCTCCCGGAGCACCGGGTTCATCGCCACCAGCCGGCTCCAGGTCTCGAAGTGGAGCTCGC
The DNA here is from genome assembly GCA_036280695.1 of Thermoleophilaceae bacterium. GTDB lineage: Bacteria > Actinomycetota > Thermoleophilia > Solirubrobacterales > Thermoleophilaceae > JACVRW01. Next base: position 1,075 of record DASUQG010000120.1, on the reverse strand, counting down.
TCTCGGTCGCGCCGGCCGGGCTCGGGTAGAGCGCGACCACGCAGTCCGTGACGCTCGAGTGCATGAAGAACGCCAGCCCGATCGGAATCCGGAACTGTGCCCAGATCTCCTCGGGGAACTGGAAGTCCTCGAGCCACAGGGTGCGGCTGCCGGTCGGCCGGAACTCCGGCTCGCCCGAGCGCAGGGCCCAGCAGCTCTCGCAGACGCACACGATCTGGCGCTCGTAGGTGTTGATCATGTGCCGGTGGTCCGGGGGCACCGTCGTCCTGCAGAGGTCGCACAGCTCGACGTCCGGAGCCGGCGGCTTCGGAGCCGCGAGGCCGCGCAGGGCCGACACCATCAGTGCCTTGCGCTTACCGGCGACGGCCTCGTCGATCGGCTTCATAGGGCGACCTTGATCCCTTCGGTCTCACGCAGGAGCGGGATTGGCTGGAGCTGCAGGTGGTCGTCGTCCATCGATCGGCCGGCCTGTGGAAGGAAGTAGCCGCGCCCGCAACCCGGACACGTCAGAGCGCCACCCTCCAAAGCGCCGTGGTCGAGCGCACCACCGCAGTCCGCGCAGGTGTTCCGATACGCCAGCAGCGTTCCATCGACGTTCGCCACGAAGAGTGAGACATCGTCGATGGCAGTGGCGACGAGGGCGTCTGGAGGCTCGATATCCAGCGAGTGCCATCCCTGAGCCATCGGCAAAGCCACCCCGGTGACTTCCTCCTCCTCCTCGAGCACGCCCTCCACGTCCATGCCGAGCAGGTCGGGCGCCGCCTCCTCGAGCGCCTGGCGCACGGCCAGCTCCAGGGTGGAGGACGACGCCCGGCACGACTTGCAGCTGCCCTCGAGCCGCAGCTTCGCAATGCCGTCCTCGATCCCGAGCAGCTCGACGTTGCCGCCGTGCGACTCCATGTACGGCCTGACCGTGTCGAGCGCCTGCATCACCCGCTCCTCGATCGGCACGGGATAGAGGTCGTGGATCATCAGCAGGCCCGCGACGAGGCTGTCCTTCGACATCTCGTCGCGGGTCCCGGCGTCGGCCAGCTCGACTATCCGCTCGAGGCCGGCGCCGTACATCTGCACGACC
>DASUQG010000119.1:0-2093 GCA_036280695.1 Thermoleophilaceae bacterium | reverse complement strand
GCTGCTGCGCCACGGCCCTACCGCATGGTCGCCCGCGCCGAGTCCGCCGCCGCTACCGGGGAGCGCATCCTCGATGCGGCGGTGGAGCTGTTCTGGGACCTGCCGTACGAGCAACACACCCTGGACGAGGTGGCCCGGCGGGCAGGTGTGAGCGTGCAGACGGTGATCCGTCGCTTCGGACACGGAGCGGATCTGTTCGCGGCGGCCGCGGCGCGCGAGGCGGAGAGGGTGCGCCGCCAGCGGGCCGAGGCGCCCGTCGGCGATACGGCCGGAGCCGTTCGCGTCCTGGTCGACCACTACGAGAGCTTGGGCGACCGTGTGCTGAAGTTGCTGGCCGAGGAGCAGCGTGTTCCCGAGCTGCGCGACATCGCGGAGGCCGGCCGGGCCCTTCACCGCGAATGGTGTGCTCGAGTGTTCGAGCCCGGGCTGGAGGGCCGCAGGGGCGTCGAGCGGTCGAGGCGGCTGGCCCAGCTCGTGGCGATCTGCGACGTCTACACCTGGAAGCTGCTCCGCCGGGACGCCGGGCTCAGCCGCCGCCAAACGGAGCTCGCGCTCGTGGAGCTCCTCGAACCACTACTGGAGGGACGCTGATGGCCCGCGTGCTCGCCTACACCTCGCCCGCGCGAGGACACCTGTTTCCGCTCACCCCGATCCTCGACGAGCTCCGCGACCGTGGACACGAGATCTCGCTGCGGACGCTCGCCTCGCAGCTCGACCTGATGCAGGCCCGCGGCTTCGACGCGGCGCCGATCGACCCCGCGATCGAGCAGATCGACCACGATGACTATCTCGCTCGTACCCCGCTCGGCGCGGAGAAGCGCGCCGTGCGAGTGTTCTGCCAGCGAGCGGAGCACGACGCACGCGACCTTCGGCGCGCCATCGACGACGTGCACCCGGATGCGTTGATGGTCGACGTCAACGCCTGGGGCGCGCTCGCCGTCGCAGAGGCGTGGGGCGGACCCTGGGCGTCCTGGTGTCCGTATCCGCTTCCGCTGCCCTCGCGCGATGCTCCGCCGTTCGGGCCCGGCTTCCGGCCGGCGCGCGGGCGTGCCGGCCGGCTCCGGGACGCCGCTCTCCGGCCCGTCATGTTCGGCTCGCTCGAGCGGATCGTGACCCCGCGCATCAACGAGGTGCGCGAGCGCGTCGGCGTGCGGCCACTGCGCGGCGCGGCCGATCTGTTCCTCGCACCGCCGCTGCTGATCTACCAGTCCGCCGAGCCGTTCGAGTATCCGCGCTCCGACTGGCCCGCGAGTGTTCGGCTCGTGGGCCCGTGCGACTGGGACCCGCCGGCCGAGGCCCCGCGCTGGCTCGAGCAAGTGGAGGAGCCGATCGTGCTCGTCACGACCTCCTCCGAGTTCCAGGACGATGACCGGCTGGTCCGCCTCGCCCTCGAAGCGCTGGCGGACGAGCAGCTCCAGGTGGTGGCCACATTCCCATCCGGCGACCCTGCGAGCGTCAACGCCCCGCCCAACGCGCGCGTGCTGTCGTTCGTCCCGCACGGCCCGATCCTCGATCGCGCCGCCTGCGCGATCACGCACGGCGGCATGGGCGCCACACAGAAGGCGCTGGCCCGCGGCGTGCCGGTGTGCGTGGTGCCATTCGGCCGCGACCAGTTCGAGGTGGCGCGCCGCGTCGAGGTGGCCGAGGCCGGCACGCGTCTGCCCGCGAAGCGGCTGAGTGCAAAGCGACTTCGGGCTGCGGTCCGCGAGGCGATCCGCCGCCGGGAAGGCGCCGGCCGGGTCGCGGACGGCTACCGTCGCGCGGGTGGAGCGGGCGCGGCCGCGGACGCCTTCGAGGAGCTGCTCAGCTCCAGGGATACGGGCCATTCGAGACCGGAGGCAGGTCGCCGGTCGCGAAGCGCTCGCACCTGAACGTACGTCCTACCGCGAAGCCGCGGCCGCGCCCTGTCCGGTGGCCGCGAACGGGGGCGGCCCGAGCAGCTCGATACTGGGCGAGCGCTCGGCAACCTCGCGCAGCCGCGTGAAGTCCGCGGTCCGCGACGGGTCCGTCTCCGAGGTGGCGGGCTCACCGGCTTCGCGGTAGAAGCTCTCACTCGTGCCCGGGGTCTGGAACGTGAAGATGTGCGCTGTCTC
>DASUQG010000118.1:0-7529 GCA_036280695.1 Thermoleophilaceae bacterium | reverse complement strand
GGTCACCACGGCAGCTCCGCCGGCGAGCGTCCAGAGCGCGAACGCCCAGCGGAAGCTCTCCTCGCCGGTGCCCAGCAGGCCGGGAAGAGCGAACGCGGGCGCGGCAAGCGGCGGGTACTCGAACGCGACGTGGCGGTAGGGCAGCGCGCCGGCCAGCACCGGCTCGGCGAAGCTGCGATAGACGAACAGGTCGTTCACGCGCTCGTCGGACCACGGAGTGACCCAGAGCGTGAGCGCCCACCCGGCGGCGAGCAGCGCGAGTGCGGCGAGTGCATCCCTCCTACTCATGCGTAAACGGGCTCGCGCTCCGCAGCGGCCTCCACCGAGGGTTGGCGGAGCGTGCGCCCGTGCGCCGCGAACAGGGCCACGAAGACGAAGGGCACGAACCAGACGACGTAGAGGTAGAACCAGTGCGTCGCCGCGAGCTGGACGGCGATCAGGACTGCCGCGCCGAGCGCCGCCGTCTGCCGCAGGTCGGGCCGGCGCGGCACGAACGCGACGAGCAGCGCGAGCGCCGCGGCTCCGACCTTCAGGGCGGTCTGAAGCCAGTCGAGCGAATCCACCTGACCCCAGATGCTGAACGGCGAGGGGCGGCTCGCCTGGTAGCCGATCGTGCGGTCGTACAGCTCGCGCAGGCCGCCGTCGGGCACGAACGGGGCGACGGTCGCGACCAGCGTCAGGAGCAGCGCGGCCGCGAACACGATCGGGGATCGGCGGGCGAACAGCGGCGCCAGCGCGAGCGTCACGAACTTCGCCGCGGCCGAGAGGCCCATTGCAACTCCGGTGAAGAGCCCCGCCGCATAGTCACGGGCCAGGCTGGCGGCCAGCAGCGCACCCACGCATCCGAGGGCGACCAGCGAGTCGTTGGAGTTCGACTCGAGCGCGAACGCCGTGTACGGGTAGGCCACCCAGGCGTATCCGAGCGCCACACCGAGCGCCACGCCGTCCCGGCCCGGGCGCAGCCGCCTGCCGAGCAGCAGCAGCCCGCCCAGCGCGAGCAGGTCGAACGCGATCGCCGCACCGTGGGCGGCGGGGAGGTCGTCCCAGCGCCCGCTCCAGGGCATCGCCTGCTCGAACGGTACGTACAGCAGGTAGTTGACGGGTCCGTACGTGTCGCCGCGCTCGACGTCGTCCGAGAAGCCCTCGCCGTAGAGGGAGTCGCCGTCCACGATGCGATCCGCCCCCACCACGCCGGCGTAGCCGACGTCGATCACGTTCGAGTCCGCCACGTTGAGGCCGATCCGGAACGCGGTGAGAAACACGAGCCCGACCACGAGCAGCGTGAGCGGCGCGTGCGGCACAAGCGGACCCGCGGAGCGCCGCGGACGGAACGCCGCGAGCAGCACGCGCACCAGCAGGTACAGCAACACGGGGTAGACGAGCGGCGCCGAGACCCCGATCTCACCGCGGTTGAAGAACACGTGCGACACGCCGAACGCCAGCAGCACGAGCAGATCGAGGTGCAGAAGCCGCAGCGGGCGGCGCACGTCGACGAACGGCGCGAGGAACAACACGCAGAGCGGAATCCACACATAGGGCGCGTTGAGCTTGCGTCCGAACGCGCCGGGGTAGCCGCGCGCCATCGTCCAGGCCACCTGGTCCCCGGACCACTGCTCGATCACCGCCCCGCTGCGGTCGTCCACCTGCACCTGCACGACCTCGCGACCGTTGCGGAAGTAGCTCACCTGCCAGCGGCCCACGCCCTTGGTGTAGGCCGTCGGGTCGAGCGCTCCGTCGCGCCGGGCCGCGCGCACCTTGTCGGCCCGCGCCGCGATGCGCTCGGCGTCGCGCGCGCTGCGCTCGAAGAAGCGCGGCGGCTTGGTCTCCGACGCCGGGCGCTGGAGGTCCGCCGCAGCCGCGCCTGCAGGGAGCGCCGCAGCTGCCAGCAGCGCCGCGCCGACGAGAAGCGCCGCGAGGCTCAGTCGCGCGAGAGCTCGATGCGGAAGCTCCACATCTTGTTCCCGATGAAGTTGAGCGGGGTCGCGGCGATGATCGAGATCGCCTGGGCGGGCAGCTCGCGCACGCCCACGACGCTGACGAGCAGCTCCAGGACCGCCGCAGCGAACAGGAACGCGGCCACGCTGACGGTGAAGAAGCGGGCGGCCTGGAAGCGGGCGCGGCCACTCCGGGCCCGGAAGGTCCAGTGCCGGTTCCACCAAAAGTTGTTGAGCACGGCGACCACGAACGCAGCAGTGGCGGCTACCAGATGGTGGGCGTCGAGCAGCTCCACGAACGCCGCGAAGACGCACAGGTTCACCACGTAGCCGGACGCCCCGACCGTGCAGAACTTGATCAGCTGGAGCCAGTTGTGGGGCCTGCGCAGTCCCGCGCGCACACGCAGGTGCGCGGCATGTGGGCGGTCGGCGACGGCGGTCCTCGCCTCGTCGGTCACGCAGCCAACGGTACACCGAAGTGTTCGAGAACCAGCGGCGTCACGTCCTGGAGGGACCAGTGCGCCCGCTCGGGCGTGTCGAGCCCGCACATGAGCAGCACGCCCTCGGAGTCGTCCCGGTGCAGCGAGCCGTGGCTGCCACCGCCCACGTGGTCGGCTCCGCCCCAGTCGACGAACTCGTATCCGAGCTCGGCCGAGACGAGCACGTCACCAGAGTGCGGGCACCGCAGTGCCGACCACAGCCGCCCGAGCGCGTCCGGGTACGTGTGGCTCTCGACCTCGCCGTTCCCCGCGCGCAGCTCCAGGGCCGCCTCGTCCCCGCGCAGGCTCCAGTGCTGCCCGCGCGCGTCCGCCAAGTCGTCCCCCGGCTGAAAGCGCAGCTCGCCGCGCCCCGAGCGCACCACGGCCTCGCCGTCCTCGCGGAAGATCACGAGGTCGATGCCGTCCACTTCGGTGAGCGTGCCGATCGCCCCCTGCACCAGCTCCTCGCGCCGGGCGTCGTCGAGCGCGTAGACCATCGCCGAGCGCGCCGAGGGGCACGCGGCGAGCTCCGCCTCGGTCGGCGCCACGTCCCCGGGAGTGAGCACACGCGAATCCGCGAACACCTCCGAGAGGTTGATCGGGTGCTCCACCGCGGTCTGCGAATGGTCCGACATCACGATCACAGCGTGCTCCTCGAGGAATGCCTCGACGCCGCCGGCCACGTGCATGATCCGTTCGAGCGCACGGTCGGCCTCGGCGATCGAGCGCACCTGGCCGTCGGGGCCCGCCTTGTGCGAGTAGGTGTCGTTGTCTGGCAACGAGAACAGCAGGAAGTCGAACAGGCCGTGCTCCACGAGGTAGGCGCCGACACAGCCGGTGTGGCGGTCGCGCTGCCCCGGCAGCCCGAGCGCCGACGTGCAGCCGGTGTCGCGCGAGTCGAACAGGTCCGCGTAGAACAGCTCGCGCGCCCCGTAGACCGGGTGCCGGAACTGGGCCGCCTCGGCGATCCGACGGTAGACGCTGCCGCCCGACGGGTCGTGGCGCGTGCGGCCGCGGTAGATCAGGTAGGTGGTGCACGCCGTGCGAAAGCCCGCGTCGTCGAGGTGCTCGAAGACCGTCCTGTGCGCCCGGCTCAGGTGCGCGAGATTCATGTTGTAGACCGTGTCGTAGAGCGAGCGCACGATGCCGAACGCACGGGTGGCCGCCAGCGACGAGCCGTACTCCACGTAGCGCTCCTCGCCACGGTGGAACCAGTTCATCGAGGGGATGTGGTGCTCGCCCGGCCCGCAGCCGGTGGCAATGGCGGCCGACGCCACGGGCGTGACCGACGGGAAGGTCGAGATGCAGTCGCGCACGTAGGTGCCGCCGTCGAGCAACGCGGCGAGCGCCGGCGCATGACCTTCGGCGACCGCCTGGTCGAGCATGTCGGGCTTCAGCGAGTCGATGACCGCCAGGACGAGCTTCTTGCGCGGTGGCACTACCGGAGGATCCTCAGGCCGGCGTACTTCTCGCCCTCGCGGCGCCTGCCGCCCATGAGCAGCACGACGAAGCCCGGGATCGCGAGGAACGCAAGCGGCGGCAGGAAGATCGCGATGGCCGCCAGGATCAGGGCGGCGGCATCCGCGTACGCACTGACGAGCGCGGCCTGGTCGGGTTCGAGGCGGCCCCGGACGCGCTCCACGAGCCCGCCGATGGCGAGCCACGCGAGCGCCGCGCAGAGCGGGCCGAAGACGAAGCCGATCCAGGCTTCGTGACCGTTGTCTGCCAGCGCACCCGCGAACAGGAGCGCGCCCAGCGCGATGCCGATCAGCCCCGACAGGAGCTCGACCGGACCACGCCCGGCGCGGCCACCGATGTCCGGAGAGGCGCGGTTCGCCGCCGACCGTTCGAGGAGGAACGCTGCCACGCCCACGGCGACCACGGCCGCCAGGAAGGCGGTCGACTCGAGGAAGTGCAGATCGGTGCCGTCGAAGTCGATCCCGATGTCCCCGCGGGCGAGCCCGCCCGCCAGCAGCGGCGGCAGGTAGGGCCGGATGCCCGTGGACGATGCGAGGCCGGCACCGGTTCCGATGTCGAGGAAGAGGCTCATGGGCGGCTGGAAGGGTCGGTACCCTGCGCCGCGTGAGGTTAACGCCGAGGCGGGCATGACCACGTCCCGCGACATCGAGCGCTACGCCGCCCTCTTCGCTTCGCGCACGAAGGTCATGAAGTCCTCCGCCATGCGCGACCTGATGGCGGTGACCGCTCGCCCCGAGGTGATTTCACTCGCGGGCGGGCTGCCCGACACGAGCACGTTCCCGCCGGACACCTTCGCCGCCGTCGCGCAGCGGATCGCCGAGGAGTCGTGCGCGAGGGCGCTCCAGTACGGGCCCACCGAGGGACTCGACGAGACCAAGGCCTGCATCGCCCAGGTCATGGCCGCCGAGGGCATGCGCGTCGCTCCCGAGGACCTGATCGTCACGACCGGCGGCCAGCAGGTGATCGACCTCGTCACGAAGACCCTGATCGATCCGGGCGACGTGGTGATCGCCGAGGGGCCCACCTACCCGGGTGCCGTGCCGGTGTTCTCGTCGTACCAGGCGGAGGTCGTGCAGGTGGACATGGATGCCGACGGCATGCGCGTGGACCTGCTCGAGGAGACGCTCGACCGCCTCGAGCGCGACGGGCGCCGGCCCAAGTTCGTCTACACGGTGCCGAGCTTCCAGAATCCGGCTGGCGTGACGATGTCGCAGCCGCGGCGCAGGCGGCTCGTCGAGGTTGCCCACGCCCGTGAGCTGCTCGTCCTGGAGGACAACCCGTACGGGCTGCTGCGATACGAGGGCGACCCGCCGCCTCCGCTGCTCTCGCTCGACGGCGGCGTCTACGTGATGTACCTGGGCACGTTCTCGAAGATCCTCTCGCCGGGCATCCGGCTCGGTTGGGTGGTGGCGCCGCCGCCGGTGCTCGAGAAGATCAATCTCGGCAAGCAGGCGGCGGACCTCTGCACGTCGACGCTCTCGCAGCTGATGGTCCAGGCCTACTTCGAGGAGAGCCGCTGGCGCGACTACGTCGAGTCGCTCACCGAGGTCTACCGGGCACGGCGCGACACGATGCTCGACGCGCTCGCTGACCACTTCCCGCGCCAGGCCGAATGGACGCGGCCGGCCGGCGGGCTGTTCATCTGGGTCACGCTGCCGGACTTCATCGACACCACCGACCTGCTCGCGCGCGCCCTCCGCGACAACGTCGCGTTCGTTCCCGGCGAGGCCGCGTTCCTCGACGGCCGCGGCCGCAACGCCATGCGACTCAACTTCTCGGGCTCCCACGAGGACGCGATCCGCGAGGGCATTCGGCGCATCGGCGAGGTGGTGACCGAGCAGGTGGAGCTGTACGGCACGCTCACCGGGGAGCACCCGGCCGTTCGGGTCGAGGAGCCGTCCGCGATGAAGGACGAGGCGGGCGACAACGTGCTGCGCCTGCCCAAGCGCTCCGCCCGCTCGCGGCGAGCGGAGGGCTCGTGAGCCGGGTCGCGGTGCTGAAGGGCGGCCGCTCGCTCGAGCGCCAGGTGTCCCTGCGCTCCGGCGCGCGCGTGGAGGACGCGCTCGAGCGGCTCGGACACGAGGTCCTCGCGCTTGACGTCGGCCAGGACCTGATCGAGCGCCTGCGCGACATCGCCCCCGACGTCGCGTTCATCGCGATGCACGGACGAGACGGTGAGGACGGGACCGTGCAGGAGCTGCTCGAGATCCTCGACATCCCCTACACCGGGTCCGGGGTGCTCGCCTGCGTGCGCGCCACCGACAAGGTGCTCGCCAAGCATCTGATGATCGAGGCCGGGATCCCGACCCCGGAGTTCTTCGCCTTCAGCGAGACCGCCTTCCGCGAGCTCGGCGCCGCCGACGCCCTGCCGGCGATCGAGGAGCGGCTCGACTTCCCGATCGTGGTGAAGCCCTCGAGCCAGGGGTCGGCGCTCGGGATCAAGTTCGCGCGCAGGGCGGCCGAGGTGCCGGCGGCGCTCGTGGCGGCCTTCTCCTACGACTCGCGCGTGCTGCTCGAGCGCCATGTCGACGGGCGTGACCTGGCGGTGTCGATTCTGGACGGCGAGCCGCTGCCGGTGGTGGAGGCCGTGCCGCTCGGCGACGAGTTCTACGACTTCGAGGCGCGCTACGAGATCGGCCGCACGGAGTTCGTCTGCCCGGCGGATCTCCCTGACGGGGTGACCGAGCAGGCGCAGGAGCTCGCGCTACACACCTACCGGCTGCTCGGCTGCTCGGCGTTCGGGCGCGTGGACCTGATGTTCGGCGCCGACGGCGAGCTCACCGTCCTCGAGGCCAACCCGATACCGGGTCTCACCGAGACGAGCCTGCTGCCGCAGGCGGCTGAGGCCGCGGGAATCTCGTTCGACGAGCTGGTGGGACGGATCGTGGAGCTGGCGCTCGAGCGCGCGCCGGCCTAGTCGCGCTCTTCTTCCTCTTCCTCGCCGTCCTCGCCGGCGGCGAAGTCCTCCGGCGTGACGTTGTCGAGGAAGTCCTTGAACTTCTCGACGACCTCCTCCGTGTCCTCCACCTCGTGCTCGAACTCGATGGCGGACTCGGTGATCACGTCCTCGGCGGCGAAGATCGGCGCGCCGGTGCGCACCGCGAGAGCGAGGGCGTCGGAGGGCCGCGAATCGATCGGGATCTCGCGCCCGTTCAGCTGGAGGGTGACCTCCGCGTAGAAGGTGTTCTCGCGCAGCTCCGTCACGGCCACGCGGGTGCAGCTCACCTCCAGCTCGGAGAGCATCTCGCTGATCAGGTCGTGCGTCATCGGGCGCGGCGTGTTGGCCCCCTGGAGCTTCATCAGGATCGCGGCCGCCTCGGGGTGACCGATCCAGATCGGGAGGAACTTGTTGCCGTCGCGCGTCTTCAGAAGCACGATCGGCTGCTTGCCGACCATGTCGAAGCTGACGCCGTAGATGACCATCTCCTGCATGCCCTTCGACAGTCTAGACCGGGACGGAAGGGGCGACTCCCAGCCCTTGAAAGACGAGAGCCCCCGATGCTCGGGGGCTCTCGGCACTCGCCTGTTACGACAATCGTAATGGGCGATCCTGGACTCGAACCAGGGACCTCGTCCTTATCAGAGACGCGCTCTAACCGGCTGAGCTAATCGCCCGCGACGTGCGATTGTAGCGGCG
>DASUQG010000117.1:0-3051 GCA_036280695.1 Thermoleophilaceae bacterium | reverse complement strand
ACCACCCGGCGGCGCGCCGCCGGCAGGGCCGCCAGCGCCGACCACGGCCCGCCGGCGGGCCTCGGCGTGAGCCAGCGCACGGCCATCAGATCGAGCACGGCCCACGCGGCGAAGGTGAGGCCGCCGACCGTCCCGGTGGCCGTGAGCAGCACTCCAGCGGCCGTGGCCGCGGCCACTCCCTGCGGGCCCAGGATCAGCACCGCGGCCGCGGCGCCCACGCTGAGCCCGAACGGCAGCTGGCCGAGGGACACGACCGCGATCAGCACGGCGATCGCGTCGAACAGCGAGGCGTCCACGCCGACGGCGTGGAGCAGCAGCCAGTTTCGGGCTATCTGGGCGAATACGGCGATCAGGACCAGGCCCACGAGCCGGGTGCTGCCGCGCTGCGAACGCAGCACGGACAGGCCCCTCGCTAGCCAGCGCGCCTGCGCCGCCGCGATGCTCCTGAACAGAAGCCCCACCGAGCCCACAGCGACCAGGCAGACGACCGGCGTCCACCACGGCAGTCCGAGCGGCCCGACCAGAGTGAACGACGTGAGCGCGGCCAGCGCGGCCTCGACGAACAGGATCGGCAGCTCGGCGGCGATCAGAGCGGGGACGCGGGGAGTCTCCTCGGGCGCCGAGCGCCGCAGCGCCGCGATGCGCGCCGCCGTGCCGAGCTGGTGGTTGAGCAGGTTGCCGACGCAGCCGATGCTCGAGGCCCGGTAGAGCTTGCGCCGGCTGACGGTTCCGCCGGAGGCATGCACGCAGACGCGCCACGCCTCGCTGCGCGACACGAGTGCCACGACCTGAAGCGCCACGGCCAGGGCGATCACGCTCGCCGCCGCGCCAGTGATGCCCGCCTCGAGCTCGTCCCACTTGCCGACGAGCACGAAGCCGAAGAGCACGCTCGCCGCAATCGACGCGCTCACCGTCACGGCGTTCCGCCGCATGGCTCTCTCTCAACCTCTCTTCGGGGACACCGACGCGACAGGTAGAGGGAGACCTGAGGTGCGGTCTGCGCTGCGTGTCACGATACCGCCTCCGGGGACCGGAGAGTTGATGGACTCGAGCGCCGCCACCGAAGCCAGCGAGGAAGCGCGCTTCACCGACGAGGAGCACGCCTTCCTGCTCTCGCGCGTGCAGCCGGCGCTGATCGGGCTGATCGACGGGTCGCTCTCCACGCTCGCGCCGATCTTCGCGGTGGCGCTCTCGACCGAGGACCCGCACATCGCCTTCTTCGCCGGCCTCGCCACGGCGATCGGCGCCGCGGTGAGCATGGCGTTCTCCGAGGGCCTGTCCGACACGGGCGAGTACACCGGGCGGGGGCACCCCGTGCAGCGTGGTGCGATCACCGGCGCCGGGACCTTCGTGGGCGGCGTGTTCCACACGCTGCCGTTCCTGATCAACAGCTACCACGTGGCGATCCTGGTCGGCATCATCACCGTGGCGATCGAGCTGGTGGTACTCGCCATTATCAGGGCGAAGTTCTTCCGGACCGGCTTCCTGCGCTCGTTCGCGACCGTCACGCTCGGCGGCGTGATCATCGTCGCGGTGAGCGCGGCGCTGGGAAGCGCCGCCTAGCTCGTGGGTCCGAAGCGCTCCGTACGGATCGTCCCGGGCTCCATCCCGAGGCCGACGAGCAGCTCGCTCGCGGTCTCGACGAATCCGTTCGAGCCGCACACGAACGCCAGCCGCGCCCCGCTGGACGGCTCGCGCAGCAGCTCGGCGTCGACGTGGCCGGTGTGGCCGCTCCAGCCCTCCGGTGCCTCGCGCGTGTAGGTGAGCAGCGCGTCGTCGCCGATCTCGTCCGCGTAGATCACGTCGTCGGGGTAGCGCACGGAGTACACGAGCCGCAGGTCGAGCTCCGGCATCGTCCGCCGCTGGTGGCGCAGCATCGCCATCAGCGGCGCCACGCCGGATCCTCCACCCACCAGCAGCACCGGCGACTCGCCGCGCCAGACGAAGTAGGACGTGAACGGGCCGCGCAGCTCCACCTGGTCGCCCTCCTGCACGACTTCGTGGAAGTACGGCGACACCTCGCCGTCGTCCAGAAGGTCGATGGTCAGCTCGATCTGGCCCTCGTCGAGCGGGGAGGAGACGACCGAGTACGAGCGCTGGGCGCGGTAGCCGTCAGGGGCGGTGAGGCGGACGTCGTAGTGCTGCCCCGGGAGGTGCGGCATCCACATCGGGAGGTCGAAGGAGAACGACTTGACCCGCGGCGTCTCCTCCTTGATCCGCACGACCGTCGCGATCTGCCACTTGCCGGGTGCGCGCTGCTCGACCGGTGTCAGTCGTTCCAATAGCGCTCCTCCTTCCAGGGATCGCCGCGGATGTGGTAGCCGTTCTGCTCCCAGAAGCCCGGCTCGTCGTGGTCCAGCACGCGCAGGCCGGCGACCCACTTGGCGCTCTTCCAGAAGTACAGGTGCGGCACCAGCAGGCGCGCCGGGCCGCCGTGCTGGCGCGGGAGCGGCTCACCCTCGTGCTCGGTGACCACCCAGGCCTTGCCGCCGGTGAGGTCGTCGAGCGGGACGTTGGTGGTGTCGCCGCCGTAGGAGTACGCCACCGTGTACGCGCCCTGCGGCTCGACGCCGTCGAGCAGCGTGTCCACCGACACTCCTCCAAAGCTGGTGCCGAGCTTCGACCACTTGGTCACGCAGTGGATGTCGCAGGGGACGGTCTCGAACGGAAGCTCGTGGAACTCGTCCCAGCTCCACTCCTTCTCGGTGACCACCATGCCGTCGATGCGAAAGCTCCACGAGCCCGTGTCGACCAGAGGCGTGGGCCCGGCGGTGAGCACGGGAAAGCCGCGCTCGACGTACTGCCCGGGAGGCACGCGATCGGCAAGCTCGTCCGGAGTGCTGCGGCGCCGTGTGAACCCTCGGGATACGAAGTTGCTCATGTGCGTACCGTATGCCGTGACGGACCACCGTCGCGTCCGTCATTTGACTTAGTCATGGCCTGCACTCACCTGGACACAGTCGAGCTCACCGAGCTGCCCGCGGTCGTCGACGGCTGCGAGGACTGCCTGAAGACGGGCGACCCGTGGTGCCACCTCCGGATCTGCCTGAC
>DASUQG010000116.1:0-17478 GCA_036280695.1 Thermoleophilaceae bacterium | reverse complement strand
TCCTTCGAGGGGGCGAATCGGCCGGATCACCCTGGTCGTAGCGCTGCTCTTCAGGCGCGAGCCCGTCAGCTAACCCCGTAGGCCCCAAACCGAAGAGAGGCCGTAGGAGTTTGCGAGACACCCGTCTTCCCGCGAAGCGTGGCGCCTGTGCACTGATTCTGTGCACGCTGGCGGCGGCACCCGCGGCATCGGGACAGTCATCCGGGGGCGGGAGCGTCTACGTGGCCACGCCGAAGGTCTCCAAGGTCACCTGCCTGCGCAAGTGCGCGAGCAAGCAGCGCGCCCGCGGCGGCTCGGTGCTCAAGATCGTCGGGGCCGAGCTGGCCGGGGTGAACGCGGTCACGTACCTCGGGAGCTACGGCAGTGGTGACAACACCACCGTGAAGGTGCGTGCCGGCAGCAACACGCGCCTCAACGCGCGCGTGCCGATCGGCGCTGTGACCGGGCCGGTCGCACTCTCCGCGGCGGGCGGCGCACGCTCGGCTCCCACGAAGCCGGTCCTCATCCTCCCGCCCCTCCCGCCCGAGCCCAACGCCGAGCTGTCGCCGGTGCCGGGACCGGACGTGAGCGGCGCGCCGCACCTGGAGACCGGCACCAGCCGGACGAAGGCGTTCGTCGGCGCGCGGCCGGGCGTGACGTTCTCGTTCCGGCTCTCGGGCGCGTCGGCCACCGCGCTCAAGGTGGAGCTGGTGAGCGCGGCCGACGGGACCGCGGTCAAGACCTGGACCCCGCAGCAGGTGGCGCCCGACCAGGTCCAGAGCATCTCGTGGAGCGGGCGCCTGGGCCGGGCGGCCGCGAAGCCGGGCCGCTACTCGTTCCGCCTCACGGCGGCGAGCGCGAACGGCGCCGAGGCGCGCAACTCGCAGGCCGGCGACTTCAGCCGCGACGCCTTCGACCTCTACGACAACATCTTCCCGGTCCGCGGCCGCCACGACTTCGGCGGCGCGGGCGCGCAGTTCGGCGCCGGCCGCGCCGGGCATATGCACCAGGGCCACGACGTGTTCGCCAAGTGCGGTACCCGCATGGTCGCCGCCCGCGGCGGGCGCGTGCAGTTCAAGCAGTACCACGCCGCCGCCGGTCACTACCTCGTGATCGACGGCGACGGCACCGAAATCGACTACGTCTACATGCACCTCGACCAGCCCTCCCCCTTCGCCGAGGGCGACCGCGTTTACACGGGCCAGACGATCGGCGCCGTCGGCGACAGCGGCAACGCCCGCGGCTGCCACCTCCACTTCGAGCTCTGGAGCGGACCGGGCTGGTACGACGGCGGCAAGCCGTTCGACCCGCTGCCGTCGCTCACCGCCTGGGACAGCTGGTCCTAGCCTCCGGCGGAGTGCCCGCTTAGTGTCTGCGCGTGAGCGCGAACGCGGTCGCTGAACGGCTGCGGGCCGGCATCGAGGCCGGTGAGTTTGCGCCGTTCGCGGAGGCCTACGCGTCCGAGGCCGTCCTCGATGCCTCCGTGCCCGGCAGCCGCCGGCGACTGCGCACGCCGGACGACGCCACCGCCGCACTGGCGGCGTGCTTCCCCGGCCCGGGCCGGATCGTCGAGTGGAACGCCGCGATCGAGCCGGCCGGCATCGCCGTCTGGGTCGAGCGCGTGGGTGACGACGGCCACGCCGTCCGCCAGCGCCACTACCTGCACGTCGACAGTGACGGACGCGTCGCCCGCCACTGGATCTACGCCGCGCGGCCGCACACCGCCCCGCCCTCGGAGCCGGTTCCGGAGGCGGCGGAACAGCTCTTCGCGGACCTTGGCGAGATCGCCGAGCGCGTCACGCTCGCGTCGAGCGGCTGGTCCGGGAACCGCATCGACCGCCTCCTGCTCGCCGACGGGCGCGCGCTGATCGCGAAGCGCATCGTGCCCGGCTCGGACTGGCTTGGCCGCGCGACGCGCGACCCCGGGCGCGAGGCGCTGCTCTTCGCCGACGGCCTGTTCGCGCGCATGCCGACCACCGTGGACCCGGCGATCGTGGCCGCGGAGCGCGACGGCGAGGCCTGGTGGGTCGTGATGCGCGACGTGAGCGCCGAGCTCCTCGACGAGGCCACCCCGCTCACCCGTGAGCAGAACCGCTTCGTGCTCGCATCCGCGGCGGCGATGTGGGCGGAGTTCTGGGAGGACGATGTGCCGCACCTCTCGACCCAGAGCGACCGGCTCGCGTTCGCGGTCCCCGCCATCTCCGAGCGCGAACGCCAAACCGTGGACATCCTGCCCAAGCAGTTCGAGGCGGCGTGGGAGGCCTTCGGCGAGGCGGTCGATCCCGACGTGGGCAGCGCCGTGCTCGAGCTCGTCGACGACGTGACCCCGCTGGCCGCGGCCCTCGGCGCCCACGGCACGACGCTCATCCACGGCGACCTGCGCGACGAGAACATTGCGCTGTCGGACGGCCGACTCGTGCTGCTCGACTTCGGCCTCGCCACCCTGGGCCATCCCGCCGTCGAGCTGGCCTGGTACATGGTCCACGACGTCTGGCGAATAGCGGCGACGCACGACGACGTGGTGGAGGACTTCCGGAGCGCGCTCGGCGAGCGGGACGATCCCGCCGCGCTCGAGCTCGGCATCATCAGCGGCCTCGTCCAGTACGGCTGGATCTTCGGCCACAGCGCAGTTGTGCATACGGACCCCGCCGAACGACAATGGGCACGCGCGGAGCTCGCATGGTGGGTCCCGCGCGTGCGGCACGCCCTTGAACAGTGGAGGTGAGATGGCCGGTTACACGATCAGAGCGCTCGAGGAGCTCCCGGACGTCCTCGGCGACTACCCGGGAGAGATGCGCATGAGCGCCGTGAGCGACCTGGGCTGCGAGCAGGTGGGCTTCACCTGGCGCCGCATGCCGCCGCTCACCGGCGGCAAGGGGAGCTACGGGCATCGCCACAAGACCCAGGAGGAGGTCTACTTCGTCGCGTCCGGAACGCTTCAGTTCAAGCTCGAGGACGATGTGATCGACGTGGCGGCGGGCTCCGTCGTGCGCGTGGCGCCCGAGGTGGCGCGCTCGGTGTGGAACCAGGGCCCGGGCGACGCGGTGGTGGTGATCGTCTCCAAGAAGTCCGACGACCCGCGCGCGGACACCGAGAGCGTCGAGGACTTCTGGCCCGAGGACGAGGAGCCGGCGGCGAGCGCCTGAGGGCGGCCGCCTACTGGCGGTGCTCGCGGAGGCCGTCGCCGTTCGGCAGCGCCTCCGCGGCCGCCTGGCAGACGGCCACGAACACCAGGACCATCAGCAGGGCCGCCGCGGCACCGTGGGTGTGCGCCGACGCGTACCCCGCCAGCGCAGCCACAGCGACCCAGCGCCACACGCGCCAGTTCGGCTCCCAGGGCGCACGCCTCTCCTCCGGAGGCTCGGGATCGTGAGCGTGTACGTAGGCGACGAACGGCACGGCGACCTCTCCTGCCAGGGTACTCGCATGGACCTGCCGCCCGGCCCGCGCGCGCCCGCCGCCTGGCAGACGGTCGCGTGGACGACCCGGCCGGCGGCGTTCCTGCGGCGGGTGCACGAGCGCTTCGGCGAGCCGGTCACGATCCGCACCTACTGGACCGACGAGCCTATGGTGCTGTTCTCGAGCCCCGACGCGGTGCGCGACGTGTTCAGGCTCGACCCCGCGATCGCGCCCGCCGGCCAGAGCTGGGAGTTCCTGCGACCGTTCGCCGGGCCGCACTCGATCCTGGTGCTCGACGGAGAAGAGCACCTGCGCGAGCGGCGGCTGATCCAGACGCCGTTCCATGGCGAGCGCATGCGCGCCTTCCAGCCGATGGTGGCCGAGCTCGCGCGCGAGGAGCTGAGCAGCTGGCGCGGGCGCGTTACCACGCTCGAGCGCATGAAGCGGCTCACCCTCGAGACGATCCTGCGCGTGGTGTTCGGCGCCCGCGATCAGGAGGCGGCGCAGCTGCGCGACGCGGTGCACGGCACGCTCGACACCGTCCGCTCGATGCCGCGCATGCTGGCGATGTCGCTCGTGCAGCGGGACCTCGGCCCGCGCAGCCCGTGGGGCCGCTTCCGCCTCGCCGTCGAGCGCTTCGACGAGCTGCTGCTCGACCTCGTGGCACGCCGGCGTGCCGAGCCCGCCGGCGACTCGATGCTCGCGCTGCTGCTCGAGCAGCGCGACGAGGACGGCAACCCGCCGACGGATCGCCACCTGCGCGACCAGCTCGTCGCCCTGCTCGCGGCGGGCCACGACACCTCCGCCGCGTCGCTCGCCTGGGCCTTCGAGCGGCTCGCCCGCCACCCGGCGGTGCAGGCGCGCCTGCGCGGCGGCGACCCCGACTACCTCGACGCCGTCGTCAAGGAGGTGCTGCGCGTGCGACCGGCGCTCACGATCGCGCCCCGCCGGCTGCTCGAGCCGGTGGAGATCGCCGGCCGCGCGCTCCCCGCCGGCGTGCACGTGGCCGCCTGCCTCTGGCTGGCGCTCCGCCGCGAGGATCTGTGGCCGCAGGCCGGCGCCTTCCGGCCCGAGCGCTGGCTCGACGGCGAACCGCCGCCGAACCCGATGTCGTGGATCCCGTTCGGCGGAGGAGTGCGCCGCTGCGCGGGGGCACCGTTCGCCGAGATGGAGATGCGCGAGGTTCTGCGCGCGGCAGCCGCTCTGACGCTCACCCCGGTCCGCCCGGACCCCGAGCGCGCGCGCCGCAGCGCGCTCGTCGTGACGCCCGATCGCGGCGGCGAGGTGCTCGTCGGCCGAGCCGCCGGCCTCGGTTAGGCTGGCACGCGATGCCCGAGACGGTCGTTTCCGCGGACGGGACACCCCTCGCAGTGTGGAAGAGCGGCGAGGGCCCTCCGCTCGTGCTGGTGCACGGCGCGACCGCCGACCACAGCCGCTGGGCGCCGGCGCTGCCCGCGTTCGAGGAGCACTTCACGGTCTACAACTACGACCGCCGCGGCCGCGGCGAGAGCGGTGATGCGGCCGAGTACGCGCTCGCGCGTGAGTTCGAGGACGTGGTGGCGGTGATCGAGTCGGCGGGCAGCGAGGTGAACCTGCTGGGGCACTCGCACGGAGCAGTCTGCGCGCTCGAGGCGGCCCTGCTCACCGACCGGATCCGCAAGCTCGTCCTGTACGAGCCGCCGATGGGCTTCCTCGCGACACCTGACCACGTCGTGCAGGAGCTCGAGTCGTTGCTCCAGGCGGGCAAGCACGACGAGCTCGTGGCCGTGTTCATGCGCGAGGTGGCGGGGCTGCCGCCGGAGCAGATCGAGCTGCTGCGCTCGCTCCCGGCCTGGGAGGCGCGCGTCGCCGCGGCGGACACGATTCCAAGGGAGGAGCGCGCCAACCGGGACTACGCCTGGGACCCGGACCGCTTTCGAGAGCTGACGGTGCCCACCATGTATCTACTCGGCGGAGACAGCCCCGAGATGTTCAGGCGCGCAGGCGAGGCTGTGGAGGCGGCGCTGCCGGACTGTCGCGTCGTCGTCATGCCCGGCCAGACACATGCCGCCATCGACGCCGGCACGGAGCTGTTCGTCAGCGAGGTGCTGAGCTTCCTCGACTGAGCACCACGGACGTCTCGATCTGGCGCTCCGGAATCGTCCAGTAGGTCCTGAGCAGCTCCGCCGTGCGCTCGGGTCCGACGTGCTCGAAGCCGTGGCGGCGATAGAAGCTGATCGCCCAGTCCGCGGCGGCCCAGGTGCCGACCAGGATGGGGCGCGTGAGTGAGCTGGTGAGCTGCTCGAGCAGCGCGCCACCGATGCCGCGCCGCTGACTCGCCGGCGCCACGTAGGCATGCCGGATCAGCTCGACGTCTCCGACCTGCTGCGTGCCCATGATGCCGAGCAGGTCGCCGTCGACCTCATAGCCCCAGAACTCGACCCCCGCCGCGATCTCGCGGTCGAGCTCGTCCCGCGGCATGTACGGGTCATGCCAGCGATCGGCCGGGATCACTTCGCGATACGCCTCGGCGGCCGCATTCACGATCGCCAGGATCTGCGCGCGCTCGTCGTCACGGCACCTGCGGATCTCGCCCACGAAGCGCTACTCGGCTGAGGTGGCCGGGCGGAACCCCGAGCAGACCACGCGCATCCACTCGATCTGCCCATCGGAAGCGGTCAGGTACGCCTGCTGCTCGACCAGGAAGCGGCCGTCCGGGTTCGTCACGCTGAACCGGTATCCGACCCGCTGGCAATCGGCGAAGGCGTCGCCCTCCAGCCCTTCGAGCCCCGCGATCTCGTCCTTGTCCTCGAACCACTCGTCGAGGAGGATCGAGATCACCTCGTCGCGGTCGCCTGCCTCCCAGTTCCGGTTCGGCGTCAGCCCGCGGAAGTCGATCTCGGGGTGCATGAGCTCGAGCAGCCCGGACGTGTCCTTGGTGGCCAGCGCTTGCGCGAACTCCGCGCCGAGCGTGTCGCTCACCTGCCTGCCTCCGCCTGCGCGATCAGCCGCCCGAGTCCCTCCAGGGCCTCGCGGTGTGGGGCCTCCTTCTCGGTCACCCCGGCGAGCAGCTCGATCTCGATGCCCTGGAACACGTTCGCGACCAAGGATGCCAGCACCCGGGGCGACAGGGGAAGCTCGACGTCCAGCTCGCTGGCCCAGGCCTCGAAGACCGACTCCAGGAGATCGCGCCAGCCGCCCATCGTCACGCGCCAGCGCTCGGCGAGCTCGTCGTTTGCGAGCCCGGCCACCCACAGCTCCCAGAGCACGCGCACGTAACCAGAGCGCAGGTCGTCGTCGAGGTAGTCGCAGGCGGTTCGCCACTTGTCCGCCAGCGGGCCCGGCTCGGCGTACAGGCGCTGCTGGCGCTCGAGCAGCCGCTCGTTCTCGCGCTCGAGCACCGCGACCAGCAGCTGCTGCTTGCTGCCGAAGTGGTAGTGGACCAGCGACAGCTGCACGCCGGCTTGCTCCGCCACGGCGCGCGTGCTCGTGTCGGCGTACCCGCGCTCGATGAGCACGTCGCGGGCCGCATCGACGATGCGCAGGCGCGTGGCTTGTCCGCGGACGGCTCTCCCGTCCAGCTCGGTTGACATGTAGAAAGCCTATCAGTATATTTGGTCGGTCGAACGACCAACTATCCAATAGGAGGCAAAATGCCGCTGGTGAACGTCAGGCTGATCGAGGGTGTCTTCGACGAGGCCCAGAAGCACGAGATGATCGAGAAGCTCACCGACACGATGGTCGAGATCGAGGGTGAGAACATGCGCGAGGTGACGCTCGTGGTCATCGACGAGGTGAAGAGCGGCGACTGGGGCTTCGGCGGAAGGCCGACGACCACGGAGGCCGTAAAGGCCCTGGCCGCGGGCGCGCCGGCCTAGCCATGGCCGTGACGCTGGACACCGCCGAGCTCGCGTCGCGGGCGCTCGCGCCGTCCGAGGCTGGATTCGTGGAGCTCGGCGGTGTCCAGGTGGGTTACGAGTGCTTCGGCGAGGGCGACGAGACCCTGCTCATGCTCCCGCCCTGGTCGATCACCCACTCGCGCTTCTGGAAGGGCCAGGTCCCCTACCTCGCCCAACACTTCAGGGTGATCACGTTCGACGGCCGCGGCAACGGCCGCTCCGACCGCCCGACGAGCGCCGAGGAGTACGGCGCGCGCGTCACCGCCCAGGACGCTTTGGCCGTCCTTGACGCCGCCGGGGCCGACCACTGCGTGCTCGTGGCGCACTGCGCGGCCGCAGGCTGCGCGCTGATCCTTGCGGCCGAACACGCCGACCGCGTTCGCGGCGCGCTGTTCATGTCGCCGGCGCTGCCGCTCACGCCGCCGCGGCCCGAGCGCACCGGCATCCCCTTCGACGAGGAGCTGCCCGAGTACGAGGGCTGGGCGAAGGCGAACCGCCACTACTGGGCGCGCGACTACCGCGGCTACCTCGAGTTCTTCTTCGACCGCTGCTATCCCGAGCCGCACTCGACCAAGCAGCGCGAGGACGCCGTCAACTGGGGGCTCGAGACGACTCCCGAGACCCTCGCGCTCACGATCAAGGCGCCCGAGCTCGACAGCGACACCATCCACGACCTGCTCGGGCGGATTCGCTGTCCCCTGCTCGTGACACAGGGCGACGAGGACCTCTTGATCCCCGGGGACCGCGGCGCCAAGTTCGCGGAGCTGACCGGGGCCGAGCTGCTGTCGCTCGAGGCGGTGGGGCACTGCCCGCACGCACGCCACCCGGTTCCGTTCAACCTGACGCTGCGGGACTTTGCCGAGCGGGCGTACGACCGGAGGCCGCCCGCGTCGCGCTGGCGCCGCGCGATCCGGCGCGGCAAGCGGGCGCTCTACATCTCCTCCCCCATCGGCCTCGGCCACGCGTGGCGCGACGTGGCGATCGCGCGCGAGCTGCGCGCGCTCGAGCCCGATCTCGAGATCGAATGGCTCGCGCAGGATCCGGTCACGCGCGTGCTCGAGGAGTGCGGCGAGACGATCCACCCGGCGAGCCGGCTGCTCGCCAACGAGTCGAGGCACGTGGCCGCCGAGTCGCGCGAACACGAGCTCGACTGCTTCCAGACCTGGCGGCGCATGGACGAGATCCTGCTCGCGAACTTCATGGTCTTCCACGACGTGGCCAGCGAGGAGCGCTACGACCTGTGGATCGGCGACGAGGCCTGGGAGCTCGACTACTACCTGCACGAGAACCCGGAGCTGAAGACCGCGGCGTACTGCTTCCTGACCGACTTCGTCGGCTGGCTTCCGATGCCGGAGGGCGGCGAGGCGGAGGCGGCGCTCACCGCGGACTACAACGCCGAGATGATCGAGCAGATCGCCCGCTTCCCGCGCGTGCGCGACCGCGCGATCTTCGTGGGCTCCCCCGACGACATCGTCCCCCACCACTTCGGTCCCGGGCTCCCGCAGATCAGGCCCTGGGTCGAGGAGCACTTCGACTTCAGCGGCTACGTCCTCGGCCCCGGCACGGGCGTCCCGGCCGACCGCGCCGCCCTGCGCGCCGAGCTCGGCTACGGGCCGGACGAGCGCATCTGCCTCGTGACCGTGGGCGGATCGGGGGTCGGAAGCGGGCTGCTGAGCGCCGTGGTGGACGCCCTTCCGGCCGCGCGCGAGCGCTTGCCCGACCTGCGGATGGTGGTGGTCTGCGGACCGCGCATCGATCCCGACTCGATACCCGCGCAGGACGGCCTCGACGTGCGGGCGTACGTCCACGGCCTGTCGCGGCACCTGGCGGCCTGCGACGTGGCCGTGGTCCAGGGCGGCCTGACCACTGGCATGGAGCTGATCGCCGCCAAGCGGCCGTTCCTGTACTTCCCGCTCAAGCGCCACTTCGAGCAGAACGTCCACGTACGGCACCGGCTCGAGCGCTACGGAGGCGGGCGCGCGATGGACTTCGACACGGAGACGCCGGAGACGATCGGGGCGGCGATAGCCGGCGCCCTCGCCGAGACCCCCGCCCCGGCCGAGGTCGAGCGGGACGGCGCACGACGCGCCGCGGAGCTGATCGCCGCGCTGGTCTGAGCGATGATCGGCGCATGGCCACCACAACCGAGCTGCTTCAACGTCACCTGCCGTTCCTGAAGTACGACTCGCACGAGACCTACTTCGCCGATTCGGCCGCTGAGTGGACCGACAATCCGGGCAACCGACTCCTGAACGGAGACGGAGACGAGCTCGCCGTGGCCGGCGACGGGCTGTCGCTCGGATTCCTCGGCGACCGCTATCCGGACGGAAGTAGGGCGACGAAGACGGACTGCATCAGCGACCCGAGCAGGCGGTACGCCGACCAGGCGCGCGTGCTGCACGAGAACAAGGGCTACGCCAACCGCGTCTATGGCCACGTTGTGAGCGACGAGGACGCCGATGTCTGGCTTCAGTACTGGTTCTTCTACTTCTACAACGACTACAACCTCATCGGGCCCTTCATCCACGCCGGGCTCCACGAGGGGGACTGGGAGATGATCCAGATCCACCTCGCCGACGAGCAGCCGGACCACGCGGTCTACGCGCAGCACTCGGTCGCCGAGGGACGCGACTGGCGCCAGGTGGACCTCCTCCCCGCGACGCAGCGGCCGATCGTGTACGTCGCCCGCGGTTCACACGCGTCCTACTTCGAGCCGGGCACGCAGTGGACCGGCCACTGGTTCGACCACGCCGACGGCAAGCGCCGCAGCCCGGAGCTGAAGCTCGAGCTGGCCGACGAGTCAGACCCGGAGTTCCGCTGGTTGCGCTGGCCCGGGCGCTGGGGCGACACGAGGGCCGGCGGGAACCCGCTCGACTCCAACAGCCCCACGGGACCCGCGGCGCACGACCAGTGGGACGACCCGCTCAAGCTGGAGGGCAGCGCCCGCGCGGAGGCGCGCGAGGCGGCCGGGCCTGAGGGGCCGCCGCCGATCCCGCCGCCGCCCCCGCGCATCACCGCCGAATGGCACGGGGACGGCATCCAGGTGCGCTACGAGGTCTTCCCCACGCAGGAGGGCAGCTGGCCCGATGGCCTGGTGGTCACGGTCAACTCGCCCGACGAGGCCGAGCCGCCGACCACCGAGCAGATTCCGATCGAGGAGCACGCGGGCGCCGTGGAGCTAAGTACGCCGGTCGACCCCGCCCACAGGTACGACCTGTTCGCCAGCGTGGCGGCGCCGGGCGAGCTCGCCTCGGAGAGCGTGCGTGTGGACCTCGCGCCGCGCGGCGACTAGCCGTCGTCGCTCGCAGCCTGGATCACCGACTCCGCCGGGCGTGACCCGGTGATCGGGTCGCCATGCCGGTGCAGGACCTTCCAGCTGCCCTCCTCGCGCCGAAAGGCGGTCGTGACGCGAATCGCGACCGGGGTGATCTCCTCCGCCCCGCCGACCCGCGCCCGGTAGCTCTCGACCTCGACGATGTAGGCCAGGTCAGAGCCGACGACGGTCGACACGTTCTCGAATCCGACGACCTCGCCGTCCTGGTACTTCGTGGCCGCCCGGTCAAGGGTCGCGGAAACGGCCTCCCACCCGCGAACGGGCGGACCGAAGGGATTCGCGAGCGTCACATCGTCGCTGCGCGAGTAGAGCTCCTTGTAGACCTCCGGGTTCCCGTTCGTCATCTCGTGTCCTGCCCGGTGGTACTCCGCGAGTGGTAAGTCATGCTCCGACGCCACTGGCGACACCTCCTACCTGGGTCGTAGTCGAAATCATCGGCTGTTATGAGCGCGAATCCGGCCTGCCGACGACGCCGTGGAGCGGCCACGGCCATAGCGTCGTGGCATGGACTCGATCAGCACAGAACAGCAGATGCAGACCTCTACAGCGGTGCGGCGCGTGGCGATCATCGGCACCCCTCCCGGCCTCGGCCTGCGCCCCACGCTGATCGCGTCATCGCCGCACTTCCATGCCGAGCCACGGCAGAAGCCCGCGCTCCAGCCGCATCGGCGTGATTACAGGCGCAGCGCGGCAACGGTGAGCACACTGGCCGAGCCCACCCGCCGGAGCAGGCGCGGCCGTCGCCGAATCCTCAGCCCGCTGGTCGCCCAGGCGTGACCTAGGTCGCCTGCGCGAGTGGTACGGGTGCCGGGGCGGACCGGCTTCGCGCAAGCAG
Organism: Thermoleophilaceae bacterium; assembly: GCA_036280695.1. Taxonomy (GTDB): domain Bacteria; phylum Actinomycetota; class Thermoleophilia; order Solirubrobacterales; family Thermoleophilaceae; genus JACVRW01. Next base: position 6,053 of record DASUQG010000116.1, on the reverse strand, counting down.
CAGCACCGCGGCGATGAACAGCGCCAGCCCGGTCGGCCCGAAGGGCGGCGGGTGGGCACTGATCAGAAATCCAGAGATGCCGAGCAGCACAGCGACTGACGTCGGGGCGCCGGCCTCCCGCTTGAGCGCCATGCCGGCCGCGATCGTCGCGACGATCAGCGCAAGGCTGCCGAGACTGCCAAGGACGCCCATGTCGCGGACGAGGGGGCTCTCGGCAAAGTCCTGAACGAGTTCGGCGCCGGCCGCGCGGTCCGCTGCCGGTAACGCGTTCACCTGGTCGACGAGCACTCCGTTGGCGATGCCCTGGAGTGTCTCCCAGGCGCTGTAGAAGACGACGAAGGGGATGAGCGATATCCGGGCCACCTTCGCGGCCGTGCCGGGAATGCCGCGGAGGAGTAGATAGATCGCGCCCGCCATGAGCGGGATGAACAGCAGCGTTCCGAGGTGGACGACGAGGAAGGCGGTCACCTCGTCGCGCGCGGATCCGTAGACGTCCGAAGCCTCTCCGCCCGGGTGGAACAGCAACAGCACCGCCCAGGCGAGCGGCACCCCGATCAGGAACGCGAGCAGGTCGCGGGAGAACCGTGGCGAGTCCATGAGGACTCCTTCCAGCCGGGGGGCCCCGACCGTACACCCGCAGGGCGACCTACGGAAGCTAGGGGTACAGTCGACGCGTACCCCGCGGAGAGGAGACACCATGTCCCAGACGGGCGCGACAGAGGGCCAGGAGCTCGACCAGGCCTGGGTGGAGAACTTCGGCACGCGCTGGCAGGCAGCGTGGAACTCGCACGAACAAGACCGCCTGCTCGAGCTGATGACGGACGACATCGTCTACGACGACTCCGCTTGGCCGACGACGATGCACGGCCACGGCGAAGTGCGCGCCTTCCTCGACTACACGTGGCGGGCCTTCCCGGACCTGCGGTTCCTGTTCACGGACGGACCGTACATCGTGCCGGGGCAGCCGAAGGCGGCCTTCTACTGGAAGGGATTCGGCACGCATACCGGGCCGCTCGACCCGCCCGGCCTGGCGCCGACCGGCAGGGCCATCGAGTTCGAGGGGGCCGACTTCCACGAGTACCGCGACGGCCGCGTCTCCGGGCTGCGCATCGTCTTCGACATGATGGACGTGAGCCGCCAGCTCGGCATGCTGCCGAAGCCGGGCTCAGCCGCCGAGAAGGCCGGCGCGACCGCCCAGCGACTCGCGATGAAGGTGCGCGAGCGGCTGAGCTAGATGAAGGGACTGAGGTTCCGGCGCCACGACCGCCTGCTCGAGCTCGACGAGGTCGAGCGGCGACTGCAGCCGTTCGGGCGCCGGTACCTGGGCGTACGCGAGATCCCACTCGATGCGCTCGTCGGCACGGACGGCCGTGCCAGCTCGTTCACCCGCGACTTCCGCCCGCTTCACGCCTTCAGCCGCGACCGGCTGCGCTCGCTGCAGGGCGCGTTCGCCGACGGCGCCTTCCCGCCGATCGTCACGGCCAAGCTCGGTGATGCGTACTTCGTGATCGACGGTCACCACCGCGCCGCCCTCGCGCGGCGCGGTGGCGCAGAGATGATCGACGCCGACGTGACCGAGCTCATCGCGCTCGTGCCTCTCCCGGCCGGGGCGGACATGCTCGAGGTCGTCCTCCGGGAGCTCGAGCGGATCTTCCTCGAGGACAGCGGGCTTGCCGAGGGACGCCCCGGCGTGCGCGTCTCGGTAAGCCGGCCCGCGCACTACCTGGAGCTGCTGGAGAACATCCAGATCCACGGTTACCACATGATGCGGGCACGCGGACGCGTGACCGAGAACGCGGAGATCGCGGCGAACTGGTACGACGCGATCTACACGCCGACGCTCGCCGCGATCGAACGCCTGCGCCTCGGCCGCCTGTACCGGGACACGCCGCCCGGGGATCTTTTCCTCGTGCTCCACCGGCACCGGCGTGATGCGTTTCCCTCGACCGGCTGCCCGCACCTCGCGCAGACCGTCGTCTCGGTGATCGGCGACAGCGCGCGCCGCCGCCGGCTGCGGCTGCCGGGCCGCGGGGGCCGTTCGCCGGCCTAGCGGCAGGTTCAGCCCGGCGCGCCGTCGAGCCGCTCGGCGAGTTCGACGATCAGGCCTTCGGGTCCGCGGACGTAGCAGAGGAGGAAGGTGTTCTGGTAGTCGACGATCTCCCCGACCGTTTCCCAGCCGGCCTCTCGGACGCGGTCGACGACGCCACGCACGTCGTCGACCTTGAAGGCGATGTGCCGGAGCCCAGGACGGTTCGCGGCGGGCGCCAGCTCCCCCGCGCCTGCGGAAGGCGACTCGAAGCGCACCACCTCGAATATGTCACTGCCGTCGGGGGCGCGAGCCATCACGGTCTCGACCGTCACGTTCTCGAGACCAACAATCCGGTCGATCCACTCGCCGCTGAACACCCCGGGCTCGCCGCAGTCGAAGCCGAGCAGCGCAAGAAACCGGACTGTCTCGTCGAGGTCCTCGACGACGAGACCGACGTGGACGAAGCTGGTGACGCCGGGGCGATGGCTGTCCATTGAGGTCAGACGACTCGATCGAGATCGCCGCGCTGCCGGAGTCGTGAGGATATCTGCCGCGCGCGCGGACCCTGAGCGGGCGCTCGACCGCGAGCCGTCGGAATGTCTATCGCGCAGCCGCAGGGCGCATGGAGCCGCCGTCCCCTCCGGTAAACCGAGCGTCGTCGAGGATCGGCGAGGGTCTGAAGCCCTTGACGATCAGGTAGATCGCAAACGCCGCCTCGAAGGCGGCCTCGGGCACCGAGAAGAGGGCGTGCAGGCCGTCCTGCTCGTAGGCGCCGAACAGGACCGCAATCGCCGAGGCGAAGATCAGCGGACCGCCGATGACGCCCAGCATCGCGAGCCGTGGCGGCATCAATCCAGTGCGGTACATCAGCCAGCCGAGCAGGATGCCGTTGACGCCGACGCAGAATCCCGGCCCGAGCAGGAACGTCCAGTCGTGGATCGCGACCAGGGTCCGCCCGGCGATGTCGAGCGAGTTTGTTCCGCCCTGACCGATCGACGCGGCCAGGTCGTCGCCCAGGGTGACGACGGAGAGCAGGCTGATCGCGCCGACCCCGATGATCGTCGCCTCGACCGTGCGCGAGGCGACGTAGCTGAGCGAGAGGGTTTCGCTGTATCGCCTGAGGATCGGATACATCACGACCGCCGTGCCGACGTTGCCGATCATCAGGAAGATTTCGAGGAGGGCGCCCAGCTTGACGCGGGTGTCGTCGCCGGCGGCGAAGATGTAGTCGGTGTCGTTGAGTATCGAGTCGTAGAGAATGAGCGCGGCGGGGATGGACGTGAGAAACGTCAACGCCATCAGCCAACCGGCGATGCGAGCGGTCCTTCTCTGCTGCGGCGACTGCTCCGGCAGGGACATCGTCATGCCCGTCCTGTACGTCAGGAGCAGCGGGATTCCTCTCGCTGGCACGCGTGCGGGTCTTGCGAGACACGCCGCACCATATGATCGCTTGGAGCCACGAGGATGAGTTCTCGTTCGCGATCGGTCACTAACGGCGAAGCGCACCGCAGAAGGAAGGACAGCCCGATGTCGAGCCTAAGCGTGGACCTCATCACCGATCATCGTCGGTCGCTCCGGCCCGACGGTCTGAAGCCATGCTGATCTACTCGATGAGCGTTTCGGTGGACGGCTTCATCGCCGACCGCGAGGGCGCGTTCGGGTGGGGGGCCCCTAGCGACGAGCTGTTTCGCTTTCACACCGCGCAGGTACGCGAGCTCGGCGGCTTTCTATTGGGCCGCAGGCTTTACGAGACCATGCTGGTGTGGGATACGGATCCGTCGATGCGCGAGACCGAGGCCGACGCCGCGTTCGCCGACGTTTGGTGCGCGATCCCGAAGGTCGTCTTCAGCCGCACGCTCGACAGCGTTCAGGGCAACGCTCGGCTCGCGCAGGCGTCGGTGGGTGAGGAGGCCGCTGCGGCGCTCGACGCAACCGACAAGGACGTCGGGATCGGCGGCGCCGGCCTGGCCGCGACGGCCATCGAGCTAGGCCTCGTCGACGAGCTGCGCATGTTCCGCTATCCGGTCGTCGTCGGTGGCGGCACGCCGTTCCTGCCGCCGGTCACCGAGGACGTCCCGCTCGACCTGATCGAGACCAGGACGTTCGGCTCGCGCGTGATCTTCGAACGCTACCGGCGCGTTCGCGATGACTCGGACTGACACCGGATCCCCTACTCCCACTCGATCGTCCCGGGTGGCTTGGACGTGATGTCCAGCGTCACCCGGTTCACCTGCGCGATCTCGTTGATCATGCGCGAGGCGACCTTTTCGAGCAGGTCGTAGGGCAGCCGGGCCCAGTCGGCGGTCATCGCGTCGTCGCTCGTGACCGCGCGGATCACGACCACGTAGCCGTAGGTGCGCTCGTCGCCCTGCACGCCCACGCTGCGCAGGTCGGCCGGCAGCACGCAGAACGACTGCCACAGCTCGCGGTAGAGGCCCGCGGCGCGGATCTCGTCCTGGAGGATCGAGTCGGCGTCGCGCAGGATCTCGAGGCGCTCCTTCGTGACCTCGCCGCTCACCACGCGGATGGCGAGCCCGGGGCCTGGGAAGGGCTGGCGCCAGACGAGCTTGTCCGGCATCCCGAGCTCGGCGCCCACCTGGCGGACCTCGTCCTTGAACAGCATCCGCAGCGGCTCGACGAGCTCGAATTCGAGGTCCTCGGGCAGGCCGCCGACGTTGTGGTGCGACTTGATCGTGGCCGCGCCGGTGCCGCCGCCCGACTCGATCACGTCCGAGTAGAGGGTGCCCTGCACCAGATAGCCCGGGTCACCGAGCTTGCCGGCCTGCTCCTCGAACACCCGGATGAATTCCTCGCCGATGATCTTGCGCTTGCGCTCGGGCTCCGTGACTCCCGCGAGCCGGTCGAGGAAGCGCTGCTCGGCGTCGACCGCGATCAGCGGAACCTTGAACTGATCGCGGAACGCGGCCACCACCTGGTTCCCCTCGTTCTTGCGCATCAGCCCGTGGTCGACGAAGACGCAGGTAAGCTGGTCGCCGACGGCCTTGTAGGTCAACAGGGCGGCCACCGAGGAGTCGACACCGCCGGAGAGGCCGCAGATCACCTTGCCGTCGCCCACCTGTTCGCGGATGCGCGCCACCTGCTCGTCGATCACCGAGGCGGCGCTCCAGCCCATGTCGCAGCCGGCGATGTCGCGCAGGAAGGTCTCGAGGATCGTGGTGCCGTAGGGCGTGTGGACGACCTCCGGGTGAAACTGGATCCCGTAGAGGCCGCGCTTGGTCTCCTCGATCGCCGCGACGGGCGACTCCGTCGAAGACGCCAGCGCGGTGAACCCGGGCGGCGGCTCGAAGACCGTGTCGCGGTGGCTCATCCAGCACGACTGCTCGGCGGGGGTCTCCGCGAGCAGGCGCCCGTGCTCGGCCACGGTCAGGTGCGAGCGGCCGAACTCGCCCACCTCGGCGCCCTCCACGCGGCCGCCCAGCTCGAGCACCATCGCCTGCATGCCGTAACAGATGCCGAGCACCGGGATGCCGAGCTCCAGCAGCTCGCGGCGCAGCTTCGGCGCGCCGTCGGCGTACACCGACGCCGGGCCGCCGGACAGGATCAGCGCCTTGGGCCGGCGCCGCTCGACGTCCTCGACCGGCACGTGGTGCGGCAGCAGCTCGGCGAACACGCCGCACTCGCGCACCCGCCGCGCGATCAGCTGCGAGTACTGGCCTCCGAAATCCAGCACCAGCACCTCATCCGTGGCCGCCGGTCGCGGACCTGCGGCCGCCTCACGGGTGGCCGCCTCGGTGCTCACTCGCCGACGAGCGCCGGGTCCGCCGCCGACACGCCGTTGGTCTCGGGATGGGGAACCGCGGCCGCCGTGGCCCCCATGCCGATGCCCTGCTCCTGCTGGAGCTGCTTGCCCTCCGACTGGAGGGCCGGCGCCACCATCACCTCGGCCTTGTGGAAGGCCGGGATGTCCTCGTAGCCGCAGGTGGCCATCGAGGTGCGGAGGCTGCCCATCAGGTTGAACGTGCCGTCGTTCTCGTGAGCCGGGCCGAGCAGGATCTGCTCGAGC
>DASUQG010000115.1:0-7573 GCA_036280695.1 Thermoleophilaceae bacterium | reverse complement strand
AAGTGTTTCCAGCCCTCGTAGTGGATCGGGATCGCTGTGCGCGGGCGGACGAGGTCGCAGAGCTCGATGGCGTCCTTGGCGGTCATCGTGTAGCGCGCGGGACCCGTGACGGGGAACTGCACACCACCGAGATGCAGGAGGGCGGTATCGACCTGCACCCGGTCGGCCACCTCGCGCACCCCGTCGTAGAGCACGGTGTCACCCGAAATCCAGAGCTCGCCGTGCCGCTGCCCTTCCCATCGGAGTGCGAAGCCGACCACGTCGCCTGTGAGCGGGTGGCTCAGGGGCGGTCCGTGGCGACAAGGCGTCGCGGTGATCCTGATCGCCGGCCGGCCCGGCGCCTCGAGCTGGGTGGCGGCCCACGGCTCGAGGCCGCGGGCGCTCCCGCCGAGGCGCCGGGCGCCGGCCGATGTCGTGACCACGGCGCCCGCCGATGGGAGCAGCGCCCGTCCGGCGGCGTCGAGGTTGTCGTCATGGTGGTCGTGCGTGAGCAGAACTGCGTCGATCCGCCCGAGGTCGCCAGGAGCGACCGCGGGGCCAGCGAGCTTGCGCGAGCCCGTTCCCCAACCGAAGCGGTACGGGCGGCCGGGCGGGTCGAACGTCGGATCCGTGAGCAGTCGCCATTCCCCCACCTCGATCAGGACCGTCGGGCCGCCGATGTGGGTCAGGCGCACCTCGGTCACGCGGCTGCGGGCTGCCGCGCGTGCTCGAGGGCCCACTGCAGGGCGTAGTCGGCGATCTCCTCCCAGCCCTCCTGGGCCGGGAGCAGGTGAGCGAAGCCCTCGAACTCCTTGACCTCGGTGATCGTGTTCGACTTGTAGTGCTTCGCGTTCGAGCGCTGCACCTTGGGCGGCATCAGGTGATCCTCGCTGCCCGAGATGAACAGCAGCGGCGCACGCTCGTCGTTGTTGAAGTCGACCCACGTGTCCTGATGGCCCGGCTTCACGTTCGCGAGGATGTTGTCCCAGAAGATGCCGCCGGAGGCGGGCACGTGATAGCGCTCGTAAAGAGCGCGAGACTCCTCCTCGCTGAACGTGTTCGTAAACGCGTAGTGCCACTGCTCGGGCGTGAACCCGACGGCCTTGTGGCGATTGGCCGGGCTCCTGAGCACCGCGAACGTGGACTTGATCTGCGACAGCGGCACCACGGGAATCCCCTCGGGCGGCGCCGAGTTGATCGCCACGCCCGCCGCGCCGTAGCCGCGGTCGAGCAGCAGCTGCACGAACACGCCGCCGGCCGAGTGGCCCATGAGGATCGGCGGCGCGTCGAGCTCTGCGATCACCGACTCGAGGCGCTCGACAATCTGCGGGACGGTCACGTCCTTGATCGGAGTGGGATCGGCGATCAAGGCCTCGACCTCGACTTCGAATCCCGGATACGCCGGCGTCAGGACACGGTACCCCCGCGCCTCGTAACGGGCCTTCCAATCCTCCCAGCTGCGGGGCGTGACCCAGAAGCCGTGGATCAAGACGATCGTGTCGGGCGTCGTAGTTTCGGCGGTCATGTGCGGCTGATCCTCTCCTCGGCGTCGTGACTCGGGCGACCGTACGTCCGGCCAGGGGAGCGTCGCTTCAGTCAGATGACTGCATCGGCGGCAAGTGCAGTCATCTGTCCGATGCGAGCGACGAGAGCGCTGCGTAGCGTCGCCGGGCCGAGATACCTCGAGCCAAGGGAGCACTCGCCATGCCGACCGTCACCACCCCGGACGGGGTCGAGATCTACTACAAGGACTGGGGCGAGGGGCAGCCCGTCGTGTTGAGCCACGGCTGGCCGCTGAACGCCGACAGCTGGGAGGCCCAGCAGCTGTATCTGGCCGAGAACGGGTTCCGTGCCATCGCCCACGATCGTCGCGGCCACGGCCGCTCGGCACAGGTCTGGGACGGCAACGAGATGGACCAGTACGCCGACGACTTGGCGGCGCTGATCGACGCGCTCGATCTGCGCGACGTCATCCTGATCGGCTTCTCCACCGGAGGCGGCGAGGTGACCCGCTACATCGGCCGCCACGGCACCGCGCGCGTGGCGAAGCTGGTGCTGGTGTCGGCCGTCCCGCCGTTCATGCTCCGGACCGACGACAACCCCGGCGGCGTCCCGATCGAAGTCTTCGACGTGATCCGGGCGGGATCGCTGGCCAATCGCTCGCAGACCTACCGCGACCTAGCCGACGGCCCGTTCTTCGGGAACAACCGCGAGGGCGCGAACGTCTCTCGGGGCATCCGCGACGCCTTCTGGCGCCAAGGAATGCAGTCGGGGCACAAGAACGCGTATGACTCGATCGCCGCGTTCTCGGCGACCGACATGCGCGAGGACCTGCGCCGCGTCGACGTGCCGACGCTGGTCATCCACGGCGACGATGACCAGGTGGTGCCGTTCGCGGTCGGCGGCCAGGCGTCGGCGGCGCTGGTCGAGGGCGCGCGATTGAAGGTCTATCCGGGCGCGCCGCACGGCATCACCGACACGCACAAGGACCAGCTGTCGGCCGACCTGCTTGCGTTCGCGCGTGGCGAGCTAGTCGGGGAGCCCGGCCGTGCGGCGGCTGGGGTGGCGTCATGACCCGGCTGCTGACCGCGCTGCTGGCCGCGCTCGTCCTCGCGCTCGCTCCCGCGACCGCGAGCGCCGGCCAGAAGCCCAAGCTTACGGTCGTGCTCGTGCACGGCGCGTTCGCGGACGCGTCGGGGTGGAACGGCGTCACCAAGCGCCTGCAGGACCGCGGCTACACCGTGCTCGCGCCGCCCAACCCGCTGCGCGGCGTGGCCAGCGACGCCGCGTACATTCGCACCTTCCTGTCGACGATCGAGGGGCCGATCGTGCTCGTCGGCCACTCCTACGGCGGCTTCGTGATCACTAACGCCGCCACCGGCAACACGAATGTGCGGGCGCTGGTCTACATCGCGGCCTTCGCGCCGGCGGAGGGCGACACGGTCCAGGCGCTGCAGTCGATGAGGCCGGGCGCGATGCTCGGCCCGGCCACGCTGGACGTCCGCCCGTACCCGCTGCCCGACGGCACCCAGGGGCTCGAGGGATCAATCAAGCCCTCCGTGTTCCGGGAGGTATTCGCCGCCGACCTGCCGCCGAAGCTCACGGCGATCATGGCTGCCTCGCAGCGTCCCGCGTCGCTTGCGACGCTCGGGGAGCCGTCGGGGCCGCCGGCCTGGGAGGACATCCCGTCGTGGTACCTCGTTGCCGGACGCGACAACGCGATCGGCACCGAGAACGAGCGCATCATGGCCGAGCGGATTGACGCCACCACGGTCGAGATCAAGCACGCGTCGCACGTGGTCATGACGTCGCGCCCGGGCAAGACGACGAAGCTGATCCTGCGCGCAGTGAAGGGAAGCTGAGGCCGTCGACGCCGCCGTCAGCGCAGGCTGATCCCGGCCAGGGCCTCCGCGACCTGCGCGCGGGACGTGACGCCGAGCTTCGGGAACATCCGGTACAGATGCGAGCCGACCGTGCGGTGGGAGAGATAGAGCCGATCGCCGATCTCCCGGTTCGAGAGCCCGTCGGCGACCAGCCGAGCGATCTGGAGCTCCTGGGGCGTCAACTGGTCGCGCGCGTCTGGAGCCCGCTGGCGGCTGCTCTCTCCGGACGCCCGAAGCTCCTGGCGTGCGATGGCCGCGAGGCCATCGAACCCGAGGGCATCGGCGCTCTCGCGCGCCGCACGCAGCGGAGCGCGGGATTCGGCCACGCGCCGCTGCCGGCGCAGCCAGCGGCCGTACGCGAGGAGCAAGCGAGCGCGGAAGCGCGGCCAGCTGCTGAGGTCGGACCCCAGCGCCGCGTGGTAGAGGTCGCCGGCCTCATCATCGCCGGCGAGCAAGGGTCTGGCGTATGCGAGCCCCGCCCGGAGGTAGGGCCCGCCGGTAGCCGCTGCCAGCGACTCGAGCTCCGCGAGCCATGCCTTCGCCTCGTCGAGCTCACCGAGATGTACCGCGGCCTCGATCATGTCGGGGAGTCCCCAGGCCCCGGTGAAGCGGTGGTACGCGACATCGCGGGGATCGAGGGTCCTTCTCAGATGGTCTAGCCCTTCAGCGTAGTTCTGGTGCGCGACCGCCGCCCGACCGCGAGCGAACTGCACCAGCGCGAGCATGGCTTGGGCGCCGACAGGCAAGAGCTCGGCCTCCGCGCGGGCGCACAGCTCCTCGGCCCGCTCGAAGTCGCCCCGCTCCCCCTCCAACGTCGCCTGCACCAGCTCGGCGGCGACGGCCCACCGCGGCTGCCCGCTTTCCCGGGCCAGTCGGGCGGCTTCGTCGGCAGCAGAGTCGGCGAGCGTGGCCTTGGCGAGGTGGAGCGCGGCGTACGACTGGGACACGAGCGCCTGGGCGAGCTGTCCGAGGCGGCGCTGTGCCCGCAAGCCGTCGACGGCCGCGTTGAGAAACGGAAGCGAGATGTCGAAGCCGCACGCCGCGGTCGCTGCCGTGCCGATCAAATGCATGGCGGTCGGGTCGCTCCGGGCATCCGGCGCCATCCGGGAAATCCGGTCGATCACCTGTCGGCCCCGCGCGACGGGGTCCGTGCAGGCGAGAATGAGAAGCAGTGCGGGATGGTCGGCCGGCACCTCGAGGCCCTCGACCGCGTCGATCACCAAATCTCGCGTGTGCTGCTCGGCGTTGCCCCACCAGCAGCTTCGCGCTACGGGGAGGAACGACCTCAGCACGCGCTCGGGGTCGTCAAGGCTCGCCATCCGAACCGCGGTGGCGGCGACTGAAGCGACCCGTCCGGGACCCGACCAGCTGTCGGCGTCGGCGGCCTCGAACAGCAGCGTCAGCGCGGCGCGCTGGTGCTCGCCCAGCTCCAGTGGCTTGGCCTGCTCGAGCAGATGCAGGGCCAGGTCCGCACGTCCTAGCTCGAACTCCATCTCGGCTGCTCGCAACAGCAGATCACCCCGGACGCCCGTGTCCGCGGTGAGCTCCGCCCCTCGCTCGAGCGCTGCAGCCGCCAGTGCCGGCGCGCCGCGCGCCAACGCTCTCGCCGCCGTCGCCTGCAGCTCCTCCACCACTTCGGAGTTAGGACCCGCACAGGCGGCCGCGCGGTGCCATACACGGCGATCGGGATCATCCCCATGCGCTTCGGCCAGCGCCGCATGGGCCGCGCGCTTGATCGGTGCCGGTGCGCGACGCTCGATCGCGGCGCGAACAAGCGGATGGAGGAACCGGACGCCTGTGGCGCCCAGCTCGACGAGGCCGGCCGACTCCGCGGCCCCGAACTCGTTCGCCGTGATTGCGTACCCGGCTAACGATGAGGCGGCTTCCAGAAGCTCATCAAGGCTTCCCTCTCCATCGAGCGCGGCGACGAGCAGCGCGGTCCTGGTCGTCGCCGGGAGGGCCGATGCTCGATCCGAGAATGCGCGCTCGAGCGCGTCCGTGATCGGCAGCGGGGCGAGCGACCACGCGCCGCCGTCCGACTCGATTGCCGCAGCGCGGGGCAGTTCCCGCAGGGCGAGAGGATTGCCGGCGGCAGCCTCGAGCACCCTGCGGCGGAGATGGCGCCCGAGCCCGGGCGCATGCCCGTCGAGCAGCGACGCAGAGTCCGCAGCCCCCAGCGGTCGGACGCGGATCTCGGGCAGTTGAGCCTCATCTAGCGGGTTCTGGTAGCCGTCGCGGACCGCCAACAGCACGGCTATGGGCTCCATTTCCACGCGCCGGGCGACGAACGACAAGACCTCAGACGTGTCGGCGTCCAGCCAGTGAGCGTCCTCGACGACCAACAGCAACGGCGAGTCGGCTGCCGCATCCGCGAGCAGACCGAGCGCCGCGAGCGCGATCAGAAAGAGATCCGGCACCGGCCCGTCACCCAACCCAAAGGCCACACGCAGGGCTCTCGCCTGAGGCGCCGGAAGGGCGTCGATCCCCTCGAGGCGGGGCCGCAACAGCGTCTGCAGTCCGGAGAACGCCAACTGGGTCTCCGACGGCGCGCCCGCCGTTCTGAGCACGGCGATTCCCCGCCCCGCCGCGCGCGCCTCGGCCTCGTCGAGCAAGGCCGACTTGCCAAGACCGGCCTCCCCCCGAATCAGCAGTGAACCCCCGCGGTCATCGATGGCTTCCAGGAGGCCGTCGATCGTGCTCAGCTCCTGCTCACGGCCCACCAACGCCTGGGAGGTCAGCGACGCCATCGACGCATTCTCACACGCGCTCCTCCTTGCCATTGCCGTCCTGTCTTGTCGGGACCGCCCGTCGCGGCGAGGATGCGAAGCCAACTTCAGCGGGGCGGATCGAGGATCCGTCCCGCCGCCTCGATGGCCGCGCGCCGGAACTGTCCGAGCCGGCGCCGCGACATCGGGTTCTTCGAATCGAAGCGGCGGATCGCCTCTGACGCGCTGAACCACGCCGCGGCGATGCTCATGGTGATCGCCAGCAGGTCGGCGGGCGCGAACGTCGCGTCGAGGCTGCCCTCGTGCTGGGCTGTCGCGATCGCCTCGAGCTTCGCCCCGTAGGACTCTCGTTCGAAGGTGGCCACGGCGGCGGGCCGCTCGAGTGCTGCCCAGGTGACGAGGCGGTAGATCTCGGGATGCGTGAGCGCATAGTCGAACAGCCGGCCGACATAGCCGGGGATGTCCTCGGCGTCGAAGGGGACGTTCTCGGCCAGCGCGCCGCAGTGCCGGGCGAGCACGGCGTCGAAAAGCTCATCCTTGCTGCCGAAGTACGCGTAGATCAGCTGCTTGTTCGACTCTGCAGCGCTCGCGATCCGGTCGACCCGCGCACCGGCGACGCCATGGGCAGCGAACTCTGCGGTGGCGGCGACCATCAGTCGTGCCTTTGTCGCCTCAGAGTCGCGAGGGGTGACCACCATTCGTCAGGAGCTTACCCAACCGGTTGGTTGACACCCGGATACGAGACGCGTACCGTTCCAACTATCTCGTTGGTTACATCGAACGGAGCAACTTATGAGACGGTTGTCTGACCTGGGATTCCTCTTTGGCGTGGTGGCAGCCGTCGAGGCGGTGTACGCGCTGACCGCCCTGCTCACGCCTCCCGGCGAGATCGAGGCCGTGACGGGCTGGGTGCTCAGCGCAGACGGCAAGTGGCTGGTCAAGCTCCTGGGCTTCGCGCTCGCCTCGCAGGCATGGGTGGCGTGGACGCTGCGCCGTCAACCGCACCTCGGGGTCGCCAAGGCGCTTGCGCTCTATCAACTCGGGAGCGCGACGGCCGACTGGGTGATGTGGCTCGTCCTCGCCGACGAGCACATCTTCTCGACCACGCTCGGCCAGGCGCTCGTGATCATCTCGATCCCGACCCATTACGGCATCGGCCTTCTGCTAGTCCGCGCCATCCGACACACGACGGCCGCACATGCCCGCGCGGAAAGGCCAGCGCCGCTCGCCCCCGCGGCCCCCTGACTGAGCCGTTCCGGGTTGACCGAGTCCTTGAAGCCAGAATGTCGTCCTGACAGAAAGGGGTTCCTGAGCCATGGCTCGACCGAAAAGTTCCCTGACGGCTCGCCTGAATCGCGAGCATCGGTGTTACACCAGGGAGGCTTCGCTCGAAGAGTCCGGGGTCTGTTGCAGGCGGGCACGCGCCGAGTTTCTGGCGAGTTTTTAGCGAGTTGAAGCGTGCGATTTGGCTTACTAGAGCCAAAA
>DASUQG010000114.1:0-5434 GCA_036280695.1 Thermoleophilaceae bacterium | reverse complement strand
CTGCTCGACCCGTACGGCCGTGGCGCTCACGCCGCCGACCTTCCGGTCGCCGCCGCCAGGACCAGGCAGACCAAAGCTCCGAGCATGGCCACCGGCGGACCGGCCGGCACGTCCAGCCAGTACGCGAGGTAGAGGCCGACGATCCCCTCGGCCAGCGCGACGCCGAGCGCGCAGGCCACCAGCCCGCGGATGCTGGTCGTGAACATGCGCGCGGCCGCCGCCGGCAGCACGTAGATGGCCGTCACGAGCAGCACCCCAACCGCGGGAATCGCAGCGACGGCCGCCACCGCCACCAGCACGAGCAGGGACAGGTCCGCGCGCGCCGCCGAAAGCCCGAGCGCGTCGGCGCCGTCCGGGTCGAAGCCGACAGCCGACCAGGTGCGGCCGAGCGCCACGGCGCCCGCTGCCGCGATCACGGCCACCACGGCCGAGAGCACCAGGTCGGCCGTGTCGAGGCCGAGCAGGGTGCCGAACAGAAGCCGATCCACCGCGGCGCCGGACTCGAAGACGTCGCTGGCGAGGATCACGCCGGTGGCGAGCGCGGCGACGAGCAACAGCGCGGTGGCCTCGCCATGGTCGCGGCCGCCCTCACCCGCGGCACGACCCGCGCGCTGCACGCCGCCCGCGTAGCCGAGCGCGACGGCGAGTCCCGCGATCGTCGGGCTCACCCCCGAGGCGTCCGCCGCCACGAGGCCGGGGAAGGTGGCCGAGCCTGCCGCGTGCGAGAAGAAGGCCAGCCGCCGCAGCACGATCCAGGCGCCGAGCACGCCGCCGGTCACGGCCAGCAGCACCAGCTCCAGCAGCGCCTCGCGCAGGAACGGGAGATCCGCCAGGTCGAGCGGCGATGGCACCCGGGCGAGTCTAACGAGAATGATTCTCAGTTAGGGCCCGTGGGCGGCAGCAGCCGGCGCGCGACATCCGTCCAGGGGCAGCGCGCCCCGCGTCGAATAGTCGTCCAGCGCGCGTTGGGGCTGATCGCCGCAGGGGTATCTCCGGCTGACGCGATGAAGGCGGCTAGGGGTTACCTCGGTGTGCTCGGAACCATGGGGCTGTTGACGGCCTCGGTCGTGGTTCTGCTGCTCGTGGGGAGCGGGGCCGCCGCACTCGAGGGATCACCCGACGCCGACGGAGCGGCCAGCCCGCTGGAGCGGATCGTCGTCGAGGAGGACGCTCTCGGCCTGCGGGAAGGGCTCGCCGGCGGCGGCCCCGTGCTCGGGCGCGTGCCGGGCGGCGCCGGCGGGGACGCCGGAGACGGCGGCGCGGGCGACGGCCATGCGGGAGGCGGCCTCTCGGACAGCGGCACCGGGAGCGGCACGCTGGACGTCGGGGCCGGAGGCGGCACGCTCGAGGGCGGCTCGCCGGACGAGCCCGCCGCAGGCGCGGGCCGAGAGCCCCCTGGCGCTGGCTCGCCGGGCAATACCGGCCGCGACGCCGGTCACGGCGGGCGGGGAGTCGGCGCGGTGCCGCTGACCGGGCCGGTCGGCGACACGGTCGGCGGCGCGCTTGATGGCGTCGCTCCGGGCCTCGGCGCGCTCAGGTAGCGGGAGGCGCCGCGGAGCGCCGGGCCGCGTCGCGGATGAACTTGCGCGACGCGGCCTGGAGCTCCAGGTCGTGCTGCACCGAGCGGTGGTGCCCGCCCGGGAGGAGCAGCAGCCGCTTCGGCTCGACCGCGGCCTCGTAGAGCCGCTCGCTGACGGTGTACGGCACCTGCTCGTCACCGCGCGCGTGCATCAGCAGCAGCGCCGTGTCAGGGCCGAGGCTCGCCGCCGCCTCCTCGATGTCGAGTGACTCGAGCCACGGCTGGCACGCCTCGGCGTCGCAGTGGAAGTCGATGGCCCGGCCCGAGCGCAGATAGCGAGCGAGGGAATCCCCTGGGGCGGGGCAGATCGCGACGACTGCACACACGCCGTCGCCGCCCGCGCCCGGCGCGAGCGAGGCCGCGTGGATCGCCTGGAAGCCGCCCATGCTGCTCCCGCGCAGCGCTACGCGCGGAGCGTGCTCGCGCAGCAGCTCGACCATCGCGAGTGCGTCGTCGAAGGCGCCCGGGCCGAAGCGTCCCCCGCTTCTGCCGTGGCCGCGCGCGTCGTAGGCGAGGGCAGCGATGCCGTCCTCCCGGCAGCCGCGGGCAAAGTCGAAGTGGCTCTCCTTGGCAGAGCCGGCTCCGTGCAGGATCACCACGCCCGCGACCGGCTCGTCCTCCGGGAGGAACAGCGCGTACGAGAGGCCGTCGTGCGTGCCGAGCTCGGGCGGTGTGGGCGTGGGGTGGCGCATCGCTGCTTCATAATCGCCGCTCGACGATGTCGGCGCTCGCGGTCTCGCATGTCTATCCCCTCGGCTCGCGCCTGAACGAGCGCGGCCGGCTCGAGGTGGGCGGCTGCGATGTCGTCGAGCTCGCGGCCGAGTTCGGCACGCCCGCGTACGTCTACGCGGAGGACGACATGCGCGCCCGCGCGCGTGCATTCGTGGAGGCATTCCGCGCGCGCACCGAGCGTTTCGAGGTGATCTACGCGAGCAAGGCGTTCCCGTGCACGGCGGTCTACCGGCTGTTCTCGGAGGAGGGGCTCTCCGCCGACGTGGCCTCGGGCGGCGAGCTGCATCTGGCGCTCGCAGGGGGGATGGACCCGAGGCGGCTCTACCTGCACGGCAACAACAAGTCGCCTGCGGAGCTCGAGTACGCGCTCGAGAGCGGCGTCGGCCAGATCGTGGTCGACTCGTTCGACGAGATCGAGCGCCTGCGCGGGCGCGCGCAGCGGGTGATGGTGCGCGTGACGCCCGGCATCAAGCCGACCACGCACTCGTACATCCAGACCGGGCAGGTGGACTCGAAGTTCGGCTTCCCGATGGCGGACGTGCCGCGCGCGGTGGAGGCGTGCGAGGCGGCGGGACTCGAGCTGTGCGGGCTGCATGCGCACATCGGCTCGCAGATCCTCGACGTGGAGGTGTTCGAGAAGCTCGCCGAGGTGCTGGCCGCAATGGGCGACTATCCGCTGCTGAACCTCGGCGGCGGCCTGGGGATCGCGTACACGGCCGACGAGCGCGCGCCCTCTATCGAGGACTACGTGGAGGCGCTGCTGCGGCACGCGCCCGACGGCGTGACGGTGCTCTGCGAGCCCGGCCGCGCGCTCGTCGGGAACGCGGGCGTGACGCTGTACACGGTCGGCACCGTGAAGCGCATCCCGGATGTGCGCACGTACGTGGCGGTGGACGGCGGGATGTCCGACAACCTGCGCCCGATGCTGTACGGCGCGCGTTACGAGGCTGAGATCGCCGATCGTTTCGGCGGCACCGACGTCTGCACGATCGCCGGCATGCACTGCGAATCCGGCGACGTTCTCGTTCGCGACGTGCCGCTCAACGACCCGCGCGTGGGCGACATCCTCGTCATCCCCGCGACGGGCGCCTACTCGCACGCGATGGCGAACAACTACAACGCTGTGCCGCGGCCGCCGGTGATCTTCTGCAGGGACGGCGACGCCCGCGTCGTCGTCCGCCGGGAGACATACGACGATCTGACGCTACGTGACTGCTGAACCCTTCCGCATCGGCGTGCTGGGACACGGCACCGTGGGCTCCGCCTTCGCCGGGCTGCTCGACGAGCGCGCCGACGCCATCGAGGCCGAGGTGGGCCGGCGTCCGGAGATCTCGGGTGTGCTCACGCGCAGCCGCGGCGACTTCGAGGACATCCTCGAGCGCAGCGACCTGATCGTCGAGCTCATGGGCGGCATCGATCCCACGCGCGACTACGTGCTGCGCGCGCTCGAGGCCGGCCGCCATGTCGTGACCGCCAACAAGCAGCTGCTCTCGCAGCACGGCGAGGAGGTGTTCGACGCCGCGCGCAAGGGCGGGGTGCAGCTCCGCTTCGAGGGTGCGGTGGCGGGGGTGGTGCCGGCGATCCGCGTGATGTCGGAGACGCTTGCGGCCGCCCACATCGAGCGCGTGCACGGGATCGTGAACGGCACCACCAACTACATCCTCAGCGAGATGGCGCGCACCGGCGCGAGCTACGAGGAGGCGCTGGCGGACGCTCAGCGGCTCGGGTACGCGGAGGCCGACCCGACCGAGGACGTGACCGGCAAGGATGCCGCGGCCAAGATGGCGATCCTCGCGCGGCTCGCGTTCAACGCGGCCGTGCGGCTCGACCAGGTGAGCTACGAGGGCATCGAGCGTTTGACCGCGGACGACATCGCCTACGCGAAGGAGCTGGGGCTGTCGCTGAAGCTGATCGGCTCGGCCGAGCGGATCGACAGCGGCGTGGCGGTGCACGTCTATCCGGCCTTCCTCTACGCGGACCACCCGCTGGCGTCGGTGAACGGGGCGTTCAACGCCGTGACGATCGAGTCGGCGGCGATCACCGAGATCACGCTCTCGGGACCGGGCGCGGGCGGGATCCAGACGGCGAGCGCGGTGCTCGGCGACGTGGTCTCGGCGATGATCCCGCCGCCGTCGCTCGTGCCTCCCGCCGAGGACGTGCCGCTCGTGACCGACACCGAGTTCTCCTTCTACCTCCACCTCGAGGTGGCGGACCGCCCCGGCGTGCTCGCCCAGGTGGCGGAGATCCTCGGCATGCAGGACGTCTCGATCAAGTCGGTGGTGCAGAAGGGGCTCGGCGAGGAGGCGCGCCTCGTGATGGTCATGCACCCGGTGCTCGAGTCGAAGTTCCGGGCGGCGGTGGACCTGCTCTCGCGGCTCGACTTCGTGCGCGAGGCGCCGCGCGTGATTCGCGTGATCGAGGAGACGTTCTGAGCCTCTGGCGCTACCGCGAGCGCCTGCCCGTCGAGCCGCTGGTGACGATGGGGGAGGGCGACACCCCGCTGATCCCCGCGCCTCAGGTCTCGTCGCTGACCGGCGCGGACGTGTTCCTGAAGCTCGAGGGCGCGAACCCGACCGGCTCGTTCAAGGACCGCGGCATGACCGTTGCGGTGAGCGCCGCGATCGGCGAGGGAGCCGAGGCGGTGATCTGCGCGTCCACGGGCAACACCGCCGCGAGCGCGGCGGCCTACGCGGCGCGCGCCGGGCTGCGAGGAGCCGTGATCGTGCCGGAGGGGAAGATCGCCACCGGCAAGCTCGCCCAGGCGCTGATGCACGGCGCGCGCGTGATCGCGCTGCGCGGAAACTTCGACGAGGCGCTTGCGCTCGTGCGCGAGCTGGCGGACCGGCACCCGATCGCGCTCGTGAACTCGGTGAACGAGTTCCGCATCGAGGGGCAGAAGACGGGCGCGTTCGAGGTCTGCGACGAGCTCGAGGAGGCCCCGGACGTGCTCTGCATCCCCGTCGGGAACGCCGGCAACGTGACCTCGTGGTGGAAGGGCTTTCAGGAGTACGGAGCCGCGCCGAGCATGCACGGCTACCAGGCCGAGGGCGCGGCGCCGCTCGTGCACGGGGCGCCCGTGGAGAACCCGGAGACCGTGGCCTCCGCGATCCGGATCGGTAACCC
>DASUQG010000113.1:0-3514 GCA_036280695.1 Thermoleophilaceae bacterium | reverse complement strand
GCTCACCGATGGCGCCAAGGAGTCCGGCAAGCGCAAGGAATCCGCCAAGCCGAAGGCCAAGGCGCAGTCCTCGGGCGACGGCAACGGCGCCAGGGCGAAGCCGCCACCCGGCTCCCCGCGCAAGAAGAAGAAGCGCTCGGGGCGCCGGCGCTGAGGCGCGGATCACGATGTCTGTGAGCGAGGAGCCGAGGCCCGAGGAGCTTGTCGCCGAGGCGGAGGGCGACAGCCTCGGTGAGGCGAAGTGGGCCGCGATGAAGACCCTCGAAGGCCGCTTCCCGGGGCTGACCGCCGACTGCGTGCGCTTCGACGTGGCCGAGGATCCCGGCGCGGACGGCCCGGCGCGCGTGCGCGCGGAGGTCGACGTGGAGGCCTGGCGCGCGGTGGCGGAGGAGATCCCCGAGGAGCCCGCGGAGCGGGTGCGGGCGATCGTCGGCCGAGTGGTGCACGCGCTCGGCCTGCACGCGACTGTCGACATCGAAGAGAGCTCCGAGGAGATCCGCGCGACCGTGAACGGCGACGACCTGGGCCTGCTGATCGGCAAGCACGGGTCCACCATCGACGCGCTCCAGCACCTCGTCTTCCGGGCCGCGTTCCGTGGCTCCGAGGATCGCAAGCAGGTCACGGTCGACGCTGCCGGCTATCGCGAGCGCCGCGAGGCGGCGCTGCACCGCATGGCCGACCGCGCGGCCGCCGAGGCGCTGCGCTACGACAGGGCGGTGGAGCTCGAGCCCATGCGCGCCACCGAGCGCAAGGTCGTGCACACGTACCTGAGCGAGCGCAGCGACGTGGAGACGCACAGCGAGGGCGACGAGCCCGACCGCCGGCTGGTAGTGAGCCCGGTTGAGCGTTTCTCGTGAAACGCTCGATGCTCTAGTAGCCCGCCACCGGCTCGGCCAGGCCGCGGTGGGCCAGATCGAGCGGATTCTCGAGGCTCTTGCGGCCGAGCCCGACCCACACACCACGGTGAATGAGCCTCAGGCGGCGCTCGAGGTTCATGTCGCCGATGCGCTGAGCGGACTGGAGGTCTCGGAGCTCGCAGGCGCCCGCCGGATCGCGGACATCGGCGCAGGTGCAGGGTTTCCTGGGCTGGTCTTGGCGGTGGCTTTGCCTCAAGCGCAGGTTGACCTGATCGAATCAGCGGGACGAAAGACAGCGGTAATGGACAGGTTGATTCAGGCCGGGCAGGTGTCCAATGCGCGCTCCATAACCACGCGCGCGGAGCAGCTCGGGCGTGTGCCGGCGGGGGTCGGGGGCGGCCGCGAGGCCTACGACGCGGTGACGGCCAGGGCGGTCGGGCCGCTCGCAATGCTGGTGGAGTACGCGGCGCCGCTGCTGCGCGAGGGCGGGGTGCTGGTGGCCTGGAAGGGCGCTCGCGATGCGGATGAGGAGGCTGGCGGGGCGGCTGCGGCAGACCGGCTCGGCATGGAGGCCGGCGATGTCCTGGCGGTGCGACCGTTCGAGTCCTCCGAGAACCGGCATCTGCACGTGTTTCGCAAGACCTCGCCCACGCCGGAGGGGTTCCCGCGCCGGCCGGGGATGGCGCGCAAGCGGCCGCTGGGGTAGGCGCCGCGCTGCCGAACTGCGGGCATTGAGGGGGTGCTATCCGGATTTGTCCGTGTGGGCCGGACAAATCGCGATAGGGCGGGCGCGGCGGGCTTGCGACGCGCACAAAGGAGTCACACGTTCGCCCCCGAACGCCCTTCCGACCGGACCTGACCGTAATTTCAGCGCCGATGGGCAACGTTCTCGCAGTCGCAAATCAGAAGGGCGGGGTGGGCAAGACCACCACCGCGGTCAACCTCGGCGCCAGCATCGCGGATGCCGGCTATCCGACGCTGCTGGTCGATCTCGACCCGCAGTGCAACGCGACGGTTGCACTTGGTCTGCCGAAGGACGGTGCGCCGAACGTCTACGACTGCCTCTCCGGCGACCTCAACCTCACGGCGGCCGCGATTCCGAGCGGCATCGGCGGGCTCGACATCGTGCCCTCCACGCCGGAGCTCGCCGGCGCGAACGTGGAGCTGCCGCGCATCGAGGGCTCCGAGACCACGCTGCGGGACCGGCTCGGCAGCGTGCGCGACCGCTACCTGTTCACGCTGCTCGACTGCCCACCGTCGCTGGGCCCGCTCACGGTCAATGCCCTGGTTGCCGCCGACCGCGTGATCGTGCCCGTGCAGACCGAGTACTTCGCGCTCGAGGGCCTCGCTCAGCTCCTGGACACCCTCTCGCTGATCCAACGCGAGCTGAACCCGCGCCTGACGGTCCTCGGGATGATCCTGACGATGCACGACGGTCGCACGCGGCTCGCGCGCGACGTCGAGCGCGAGGTCCGCGAGCACTTCCCCTCACTCGTGTTCGACACGGTGGTCCCGCGCAACGTCCGGCTCGGCGAGGCGCCGAGCTTCGGGCTTCCGGTCCTGCGGCATGCGCCCCAGAGCGCCGGCAGCGCGGCCTACCTGAAGCTGGCCAAGGAGGTGGCCGCTCGTGGCTGAGGCCCAGCAGCGCGGAATGGGACGGGGGCTCGCGGCGATCCTGCCCAGCTCCGGAAAGGTGGACGACGGCCTGCGCGAGATTCCGCTGGACCTGATCCAGCCGAACGCGCGCCAGCCCAGGCGCACCTTCGACCAGGCGCGGCTCGCCGAGCTGGCGGAGTCGATCCGCGCCCGCGGCGTGCTCCAGCCGATCGTCGTGCGGCCGCTCGCCGGTGGGAGCTTCGAGCTCGTGGCGGGCGAGCGCCGCCTGCGTGCGGCGCAGATGGTCGGGCTCGAGACGATCCCCGCGCTGGTGCGCGACACCGACGACTGGGAGCGGCTCGACCTTGCCCTGGCGGAGAACATGGCGCGCGTCGACCTCAACCCGGTCGAGGAGGCGCGTGCGTGCGCGATGCTCGTGGACGACCTCGGCCTGACGAAGCAGGAGGTCGGCCGGCGCGTGGGGCGCAGCCGCGTGGCGATCTCGAACCTGGTGCGCCTGCTCGACCTCCCGGAGGACGCTCTCGAGCTCATCGAGACCGGCGCGCTGAGCGAGGGCCACGGCCGCGCGATCCTGCTCTGCAAGGACCACGCCACCAGGCGTCGGCTCGCCCTCGACGCCCGCGACGGCGGCTGGTCCGTGCGCGACACCGAGCGCCACGCGCGTGAAGCTGAGGGTCACCCTGAGCCTGAGCCGAAGCGCTTCAGCCGCGAGGTGCACCCGGACCTCGCCGAGGCGCTTGCCGCCGCGGAGGACACGCTCGCTGCGGCCTTCGGACGGCCCGTGAGGGTGCGCGCACGGGGCGAGCGCTGCCGTGTGGAGCTCGACTTCGACACGCCCGGCGAGGCCGTCGAGCTCGCGGAGCGGATCCTCAGCCGCGCTCATCTGCGCGCCGTCTGAGCGCCGCTACAATCGCACGTCGCGGGCGATTAGCTCAGCCGGTTAGAGCGCGTCTCTGATAAGGACGAGGTCCCTGGTTCGAGTCCAGGATCGCCCATTACGATTGTCGTAACAGGCGAGTGCCGAGAGCCCCCGAGCATCG
>DASUQG010000112.1:0-9899 GCA_036280695.1 Thermoleophilaceae bacterium | reverse complement strand
AAAGGGGCCGTCGATGATCGTCTCTGGGGTCTGGATCGTCGTCGTCATACGATGACTGTACAAGCTGTTCAGCGAAATGCAAGTACGAGCTGAGGCGCGCCTCATCCGCGGCTGGCGCTGCGAGAATCGGCTCAATGGAAGAGCAGCTATTCGAGACCGAGGACGCGCCCAGCGGACCCGACTCCAGGAAGCTCGCAGACCAGCCGCTGGCCGCGCGGATGCGCCCGGCGTCGCTGGGCGAGTTCGTCGGCCAGGAGCACCTGCTCGGCCGCGGGTCCGCTCTGCGCACGGCGCTCGAGGAGGGCCGGCCCCACTCGATGATCCTCTATGGGCCGCCCGGCGCCGGGAAGACGACGCTCGCGCGGCTGCTCGCCGTGAACGCTCGCGCCGCGTTCGAGGAGGCCTCCGCCGTAAACGCCGGCCGCGCCGAGGTGAGGGCGGTGCTCGAGCGGGCGCGGCACCGGCTCAACACGAGCGGTGAGCGCACGATCTTCTTCCTGGACGAGATCCACCGCTTCAACAAGGCGCAGCAGGACACGCTTTTGCCCGCCGTGGAGGACGGCACCGTCGTCCTGGTCGGCGCCACCACGGAGAACCCCTACTTCGAGGTCAACTCGGCGCTGCTGTCGCGCTGCCGGATCTACGAGCTGCGCTCGCTCGAGGAGGAGCACGTGCTGGCGCTGCTGCGACGCGCACTCGGAGACGAGCGCGGTCTGGCGCAAGCGCCCGGCGCTGCCGGGCGCGCAGCGATGGCCTCCAAGGCCGCGCCGCGCGTGGACGACGACGCGCTCGAGTTCCTCGCCGCTCGCGCCGCCGGGGACGCGCGCATTGCCCTCTCGGCTCTCGAGCTCGCCGCGGAGACGGTCGGCGACAGCGGCGCCGTCACACTGCGAGTGGCCGAGGACGCCCTTCAGCGCAGCGCGATCCTCTACGACAAGGGCGGCGATCTCCACTACGACCTGATTTCCGCCTGGATCAAGTCCACGCGCGGCTCCGATCCCGACGCCTCGCTGCTCTACCTGGCGGCGATGATCGAGGGCGGCGAGGACCCTCGCTTTATCGCCCGGCGGATGGTGGTGCTAGCCAGCGAGGACATCGGCAACGCCGACCCTCGCGCGCTGGAGCTGGCCGTGAGCGCCGCTCACGCGGTCGAGCACGTCGGCATGCCCGAGTGCGCGCTCAACCTCGCCCAGGCCGCGGTCTACCTGTCGCTCGCGCCGAAGTCGAACGCGTCCTACGAGGCGATCAAGCGTGCCCGCGCGTGGGTGCGCGAGCACGGCACGCCGGAGCCCCCGGCGGCCCTGCGCAGCGCGGCGTACCCCGGTGCCAAGAAGCTCGGCAGGGGGCTCGACTACGACTATCCCCACTCGCACGCGGAGGGCGTGGCGGAGCAGGAGCTGATGCCCACGGAGGCGATCGGCGAGCGCTTCCTCGAGCTGTCCGAGCACGGCGAGGAGGCCGAGCTGCGCGAGCGACTCGCGCGAATCCGCCGCGCCCGCGGCCGCGACTGACAGAATCTCTCGCCATGGAAGCTGCCCTGCGGCCGGCTGAGGCCACCGAGCTCGAGTCCTTCAGTCCGCTCGACGGACGCCGCCTCGGCGCCGTCCCGACGATCACTCCCGGCCAGGTGCAATCCGTGGTGGACGACGTGGCGAGCGTGCAGCCCTTCTGGGCGCAGCTCCCGCTGCACGACCGGGCCCGCTACATGCGCCGCGCGGCGCAGGCGATCATCGACCAGATCGACGAGCTCGCCGAGCTGCTGACGCGCGAGCAGGGCAAGGTGCGCAACGAGTCGTACGTGATGGAGCTGCTCCCCACGATCGACTCGCTCCGCTGGCTGGCCGAGGCCGGCCCGGGGATCCTCGAGGACGAGCGCATCCCGCTGCCGATCTTCATCAAGCAGAAGCGCGCACGCTTCACCTACGAGCCGCTCGGCGTGGTCGGCGTGATCGCGCCCTGGAACTACCCCTGGTCGATCCCCTTCGGCGAGGTGGCGGTCGCGCTGATGGCGGGCAACGGCGTGGTGCTGAAGCCGGCGTCGCTCACGCCGCTGATCGGCCAGCGCATCCAGGAGGTCTTCGAGCGCGCGGGCTTGCCCGAGGGCCTGGTGCGCACGGTGCACGGCGGCGGCGCGGTCGGCCAGGCGCTGGTCGAGTCGAGCGCCGCGAAGATCTTCTTCACGGGCTCGGTGGAGGTTGGCCGCGGGGTGGGCATCGAGTGCGCGCAGCGGATGAAGGGCTCCGTGCTCGAGCTGGGCGGCAAGGATCCGATGATCGTCTGCGCGGACGCGAACCTGCCGAACGCGATCTCAGGCTGCCTGTGGGGCGGCTTCGCCAACGCCGGGCAGACCTGCTCCGGGATCGAGCGCGTCTACGTGGTGAGGGACGTGGCGGAGCGCTTTATCGAGGGCGTGGTCGAGGGGGCCAAGGGCCTGCGAGTGGGTGACCCGATGGAGTGGGAGACCGAGGTCGGGCCGATGGTCTCGCCCGAGCAGCTGGCCACGGTCAAGGAGCTCGTGGACGACGCGGTGGCGACCGGCGCCACGCTCCACTGCGGGGGCGCCGAGCAGCCTTTCTTCCGGCCCGCCGTCCTCACCGGCGTGACGCACGAGATGCGCATCATGCGCGAGGAGATCTTCGGTCCGGTGGTGCCGATCGTCACCGTGGAGGACGAGGACGAGGCGATCGCGCTGGCGAACGACTCCGAGTTCGGCCTAGGCGCGTCGGTCTGGACCATGAACCGCGCCAAGGGCGAGCGCATCGCCGGGCGGCTCGAGTCCGGGATGGTCTGGGTGAACGACCACATGTTCAGCCACGGCGCCTGCTCGTGCTCCTGGGGCGGCGTGAAGAGCTCCGGCCTCGGGCGCTCGCACTCGAAGTTCGGCCTCTACGAGTGCGTGAACGTGAAGCTCGTGACCTGGGAGCCCTCGCGCACGCGCGACTTCTGGTGGCA
The DNA here is from genome assembly GCA_036280695.1 of Thermoleophilaceae bacterium. Taxonomy (GTDB): domain Bacteria; phylum Actinomycetota; class Thermoleophilia; order Solirubrobacterales; family Thermoleophilaceae; genus JACVRW01. Next base: position 6,947 of record DASUQG010000112.1, on the reverse strand, counting down.
CCCGTACGACGAGGCGCTCGGCAAGGCGATGCAGGCCTCGGCCCGGCTCCTCTACGGCCGCGACGCCGACAAGCCCCGAGCGCTGCGGCGCGGCGCGCTGCCGCTGGCCCGCGTGGGCCGCAAGACGCTGCGCGACGTGTTCAAGCGCTAGATGTCGCAGGACAATGTCGCTCACTCCCGGTCCTCCTCGAGGTTCGGTGGTCCCGCTGCTCGCGGCGCTGTGTTGCGCACTGGTCCTCGCCGCGTCCGGCTGCAGCCGATCCTCGGCGGAGCCGCCGGCTGGGAGCTCGACGTACGCGTTGATGCAGATGAACCTGTGCCTATCCGGTCTGGCCGGCTGCTACGGCAAGGCTGCATACCCGGCCGTGCTGGAGGAGGCGGTGGCCCGGATCCATGAAGCCGGCCCAGACGCGGTCACCCTCAACGAGACCTGCCGGACCGACGTCGCCCGGATTGCCCGGCGGACCGGTTACCACCTGCGCTTCTCGAGGGTGATTTACCGCGGCCAGCGCCTACGCTGCGTACGACCGGGCGGCCGCGGACTCTTCGGCGACGCGGTGCTCACCGAGGCAGCCATCGAGAGCACCGACAGCCAGGACTTCGAGGCACAAGCAGGGATCGAGCGGCGCCGGTGGCTGTGCGTGACCACCCGAGTCGACGTCGACGTGTGCACCGCCCACCTGAACACGCGCTCGACAATCGAGGTCGCCGGGAACGACGCGCAGTGCATCGAGCTCGCCGCGCTCCTTGCACATCGCGCGGCCGCACGCACTGTCGCCTTCGGCGGTGACGTCAACCGTCGCCACTCCTGCGCCCCCGCCGGTCTCTGGACCCGCACCGACCGGTCCGCCGAGCAGGCCCCCGGACTCCAGCACGTCTACGGAAGCGGCGCACTCCGCTCGCCCTCGACGGAGGTGGTGCCGGCCAAGCACACTGACCACGACGTCCTGCTGGTCCGCGCGCACCTCACGGCACCCGAGTAGACGCGCTCACCGCCGGACACCGGCTTCTAGACTCTCTGCAATGCCCGCACAGGCCTACGCCGGCAAGGAATGCGTCTGCCAGCTCAAGAAGGGCATCTGCGACCAGAGCTGCGTGCAGGGGATGCTCGACATCCCCTTCTACATCGCCTGTCTGAAGCTGAGCGGGCGGCGCTGCGTGGTGATCGGCGGCGGCGACGTGGGGCTCGAGAAGGTCGAGGGCCTGCTCGCCTGCGAGGGCGACGTGACGCTGATCGCGCCCGATGCCGTGGGGCCGCTACGGGAGCTCGCGGCCGAGGGCTCGATCCGCTGGGAGCAGCGCGAGTACGCGGGGGCGGGTGACCTCGAGGGTGTGTTCATGGTGATCGCCGCGACGAACGACACCGACGTGAACATCAAGGTCTTCGACGACGCGGAACAGCGCGCGATGCTGGTGAACGTGGTCGACGTGCCCCCGCTCTGCAACTTCATCCTCCCGGCGATCATCCGCACCGGCCCGCTGGCGATCGCGATCTCGACGGCCGGAGCCTCGCCGGCGCTCGCCAAGCGAATCCGTGACGAGATCGCCGACGAATACGGCGAGCCCTACGCCCGCCTCGCGATCCTGCTGAACGAGGTTCGCGGCTGGGCAAAGGGCACGCTTCCCACCTACCAGGACCGCAAGGTCTTCTTCGAGTCGATCGTGAACGGCGAGCCCGATCCGATCGAGCTGCTCCGGCGCGGCGACGAGCAGGCCGTGCGCGACCTCATCGCGGCGGCGCAGCGAACCCATCAGCCTGCCTGACGAGCTCACACACCTCGACGATGCCGGGAGCGCCCGGATGGTGGACGTGGGCGACAAGCAGGTGACCGATCGCCGTGCGCTTGCGCGCGCGGTGGTGCGCATGTCGCCCGAGACGGCGGCCGCGGTGGCGCGCGGCGACGCGCCGAAGGGCGACGTCGTCTCCACCGCGAGGATCGCGGGGATCCAGGCCGCGAAGCGGACGGCCGAGCTGATCCCGCTCTGCCACCCGCTGCCGCTCTCGTTCGTCGACGTGCGCATCGATGTGCACGACGATCGGGTCGAGATCCAGACCGAGGCACGCACCAGCGGCCAGACGGGCGTGGAGATGGAGGCGCTCACGGCGGCCTCCGTGGCCGCGCTGACCGTCTACGACATGGTCAAGGGCATCGAGCGGGGCGTGGAGATCGCCGAGGTCGTCCTGCTGGAGAAGTCGGGCGGGCGCCACGACTGGCGCCGCGAGCCGTGAGCAGCCGCGCCGCGGTGCTCACCGTCTCGAGCTCGCTGGCCCGCGGGGAGGGCGACGACGTGTCCGGGCCCGCCCTCGTGCGGCTGTGCGAGGCGGCGGGCCTCGACGTCCAGCACGAGCTGGTGGCGGACGACCGCGAGTCGATCGTGTCCGCCCTGAAGCGGCTCGCCGACCACGACGGCGTGCGCTTCGTGTTCACGACCGGCGGCACGGGACTCACCGTCGACGACGTGACACCCGAGGCCACGCGCACGGTGATCGAGCGCGACGCGCCGGGCTACGCGGAGGCGATCCGCGCCGACTCACGCGAGCACACGCCGCTCGGCCTGCTCACGCGCGGGGTGTCCGGGGTCCGCGGGCGGACGCTGATCGTGAACCTGCCCGGGAACCCGAAGGCGATCGAGCAGTCCTGGCCGATCATCGAGCCGACGCTCGAGCACGCGGCGCAGCTGCTGGAGCGCAGCGGCTAGGGCGCGAGCCCCTTGTCGCGCAGCTCCTTCTGCGCCGACTCCGACTTCCCCAGGCCCTCCAGGCCCATCCCGGCCAGCACCTCCGGCGCCTTGGTGAACTGGATCTCCGAGTACTGGACGACCTCGATGCGGTTGCCCCAGGGGTCGCTGAAGTGGAGGCCGCGTCCCGGCTCGATCTCCACGCCCGCGTCCTGAAGCGCCTGTCGCACCCGGCCGCGGTCGTCCACCACGAGGCCGAAGTGGCGAGCCTCGTCGGGGGTGCCGGGCTCGCTGTGGGAGAGCGCGAGGAACTGATCGCCCATGTCGAGAAACGCCATGCCGGGCAGCCGGCCGCGCAGCTCGAGCTCAAAGATCCGGCCGTAGAACTCGACCGCCGCGTCCACGTCGCCGACGCACAGAGCCACGTGATTGATCCCTACCATCCGAGCCATGTGCTGAGCTTAGGCGCCAGTTGGGAAGTTGGAGGCTTAGTTCTCGCGCAATAGGGGAATCTCGGTTTAAGCGTCGCGGGACGCTGCCGAGTTAGTGCCGTAGAGCTCCCGTCAGTCGAAGGGGAACCCGTTGTTCAGCCGGTTACGGCTTAGATTGCTAATGCCGTGCGCGCTTTTCCTCGCGTGCGCGCCTGCAGCACACGCCACAGTCCAGTCCGACTTCGTCGGGATCACTTCAGAGGACCTCCTCTACGCCCCAGGGCAGGACCGCTCCACCACGATGCGCCAGCAGCACTCCGTCGGCGTGCGTCTCATCCGCCAGGTGTTCGACTGGTCCGGGATCGAGAAGTCGCCGGGGCACTACGACTTCGACCTCTATGACACCTTCGTCCGCGATGCCGCCGCAAGGGGGATCGCCGTGCTGCCGGTCCTTCATAACCCGCCGCCGTTCTACTGGCGGGGCAGCAGCCAGCGCCCCTGGTGCCCGCCGCGACAACTATCGACGATGGCCGAGTTCGCGCGCGCTGCCGTGCGGCGCTACGGGCCGAACGGCTCAGTGTGGAGGGAGAACCCCGGGGCGCCCAGCCTGCCGATCCGCTCCTGGCAGATCTGGAACGAGCCCAACCTGGGGATCTACTGGTGCAACCGGCCCAACGCGCGTGAGTACGCGAGCATGCTGCGCGTCGTCGGCAAGGCCATCAAGAGCGAGGATTCGGGCGCCAAAATCGTCACCGCCGGACTGCCTGATAGCAAGCTCAGGTCGGCGATGCCGCTCGACAGGTTCATCAAGCGCCTCTACCGCGCCCGCGGGAAGCGCTACTTCGACACGCTCGCGATCAACGGGTATGCCACGAACAACTCCCAGCTCTCCGAGCTGCTTCACCGCGTCCGGCGCAACATGAACCGCCACCGCGACAGGCGCGCCCGCATCTGGATCACTGAGATCGGCTGGGGCGACGGCGGCCCGCCACATCGCTACAACGTCGGCTCGGCCGGTCAGGCCGCGCGCATCGCGAACTCGTTCAGGCTGTTCGGGAAGCTCGGGCGGAAGCTGCGCCTGCGCGGGGTCGTCTACTACTCCTGGCGCGACCACGAGCCATATCCGCCGAAGTACAACGACATGTGGGGCCTTCACACAGGGCTGCTCGACCTGAACGGCAACCCCAAGCCCGCGTACTACGCCTTCGGGCAAGCCGCCAGTGCGGCGGTCGCGGCCCTTCGCTGAGCGTCGTCCCCGCCGCCATAGGCTTCCGCCGTGGTGGAAGCGGCGATCGAGCTCGACAACCTCCAGCGGCGCTACGGCGAGCGGGTCGCGCTCGCCGGCGTGAGCGTGCGCGTGGAGGAGGGCCAGACGCTGGCGGTCCTCGGCGGCAACGGGGCCGGTAAGACCACCCTGCTGCGCGTGCTGGCCGGACTGCTGCGCCCGCACGGCGGCAGCGCGCGCGTGCTCGGGGCTGCGCTGCCTGCGGAGCGATGGAAGCTGCCCGCGCGGGTGGGCTACCTCGGCCACGAGCCGCTGCTCTACCGCGAGCTGAGCGGGCGCGAGAACCTGCGCTACCACGCGGATCTGCACGGCGTGCCCCGCTCCCGCCTCGACGACCTGCTCGGCCGAATCGGCGTGGCCGAGCGTGCCGACGAGCCCGTCCGCGAGCTCTCGAAGGGCCTCGTACAGCGCCTCGCCATCGCACGCGCCGTCCTGCACGACCCGCCGCTGCTGCTCCTGGACGAGCCGCGCGCGAACCTCGACCCGGCTGCCGCCGAGCTGGTCGAGCCGCTGATCGGGCGCTCCGCGGGGCGCACCAGGGTGCTCGTGAGCCACGACGTGCAGGGAGCGCTCGAGGAGTCGGACGTCGCGCTGGGGCTCAAGGGCGGGCACCCGGCCCCGGTCGACTCGGAGCTCTACCGATGATCGGCGGCGCCCGCGCGATCCTGCGCAAGGACCTCCTGATCGAGCTGCGCACCAAGGAGTCGGTGCCGGCGATGGTGCTCTTCTCGGTCACGGTCTACGTGCTCTTCCACTTCGGGCTCGACCGCGACTCGCTCGACGGCGAGCTGGCCTCCGGGGTGCTGTGGGTCACGCTGCTGCTGGCCGCGGTGATCGGCGTCTCGCGCCTGTTCGCCGCCGAGCGCGAGCAGGGCGGGGTCGACGGCCTGCTGCTGGCGCCCGTGGACCGCACGTCGCTGTTCGTGGCCAAGGCCGCGGCGCTGTTCCTGTTCCTCAGCGCGGTCGAGCTGGTGGCGGTGCCCGCGTTCGCGCTCCTGCTGCTTGGGCCCGGGCTCGGCGGCGCGCTGCCGGAGCTGCTCGTGATCCTCGTACTTGCCAACGTGGGGGTCGCCGCCGTGGGCGCGCTCGTGGCCGCGCTCGCGGCGGAGACGCGCGCCCGCGAGCTGATCGTGCCGCTTCTGCTGCTGCCGCTGCTGGTTCCGCTGCTGATCGCGTGCGCCCAGGCCACCGAGCCGCTCATGCGCCAGGACGCCGGTCCGGAGGACCTCGGCCGCTGGCTTGGGCTCCTCAGTCTTTACGATGTGGTGTTCGTGCTTCTCTCCGTCGCCGTCTTCGACTTCCTGCTCGAGGACTGATGTATTCCAAGGGCCTGGTCCCACTCGCAGCCGCATCCGTCGTGACGATCACGACCGCATTCACGCTCGTGTTCTTCTACGCGCCGCTCGACGCGGACCAGGGCTTCGTCCAGAAGATCTTCTACATCCACGTGCCGATGGCGATCGTGGCCCTCTGCGGGTTCGTCGCCGGCGGGTGGTTCGCGATCCGCCACCTGCGCAGCGGCGAGCGCTCATGGGACATGCGCTCCTACGTGGCGATCCACCTGTCGATCATCCTCGGGCTCGCGGTGCTGGTCACGGGAGCGATCTGGGCGAAGGCGTCGTGGGGCCACTGGTGGCTCTGGGACGAGCCAGTGCTTGTCTCGTTCCTGGTGGTCTTCCTCCTGTACTGCGTGTACTACCCGCTGCGCTTCTCGATCGAGGACCCGGACCGGCAGGCGCGCTACTCGTCGGTGTTCGCGATCACGGCCGGCGCCTTCGTGCCGCTCAACTTCATCGCGGTCCGGCTCGCCGAGAAGTACACGCACCCGCGGGTGCTCTCGCAGACGGGTGGCAGCATGCCGGGCGAGATGCGGCTCACGTTTCTGGTGGCACTCCTCGGAGTGGCGCTGCTGTTCGTGACGCTCTGGAAGCTCGAGCTGACGGCCAAGCACGCGTCGATGCAACTGAAGAGATTGAGGAACCGTGCCCGCGTTGCCGCTTGACGAGGCTGGGAAGTACGTCGCCGCGGCCTATGTTGTGTTCGTGGCGCTGATCCTGATCTACGTGGCGATCATCGGGGCGAAGATCGCCCGCATCGAGCGCCAGATCACCGAGCTTGTGGAGGACGACGAGTGACCGGCGAGCTGCTGGCGCTCGGCGCCAACCACAAGACGGCGCCGCTGCCGCTGCGCGAGCGGCTCGCGCTGCCGGACGGGCGCGCGGCGCGCGTGCTGTCCGAGCTGGTGGAGCACGAGGCCGTGCACGAGGCGGTGGCGATCTCCACCTGCAACCGCACCGAGCTCTACCTCGTCACGGCCGATCCGGTCGAGGCTGAGAACGCGGCGCTGGGGATCCTCTCCCGGCAGGCCGGGCTGCGGCCGACCGAGCTGCTCGGCGCGATCTACTCGCTGCGCGGAAGCGCGGCCGTCGAGCACCTGTTCGCGGTCACGGGCGGGCTCGACTCGATGATCGTCGGCGAGGCCGAGGTGCAGGGCCAGGTCAAGCGCTCGTACGAGCGCGCGCTCGTCGAGGGCGTGACCGGGCCGGTGACCA